>DAOVHT010000082.1 GCA_030671745.1 Candidatus Nanohaloarchaea archaeon | reverse complement strand
TCACCATTAAACACGGCCATCTCTTGATTCTCTAAAAATATGACATTTTTTGTATGCTCGATAAAAGCAGGCACATCACTTGCAATGAAATATTCACCGGAATCAGCACCTATTCCGATAACAATCGGTGAATCCTTGCGCACACATATCATAGTCCCCGAATCCTTATGGATTGCAACGATTGCATATGTACCTTCAAGAAGAGATAACATTTTACGGAACGCATCCTCAAAAGATATACCTGTTTCATTCTTAATAAAATCTTCAATAAGGTATGGTATGACTTCACTATCGGTTTCAGATCTGAACACATACCCTTTCTTCTTAAGTTTAGCTTTCAATTCCTGATAGTTTTCAATGATACCGTTGTGGACAACAGCAATACCCCCATCAGAAGACAGATGCGGATGAGAATTTTCTTCTGTTACCTTACCATGGGTTGCCCAACGGGTGTGCCCGATACCCATTGTCCCTTTATTGATTTCATTTACATCACTCAAAGAATCAGCATCGCCTATCATACCAACTTCTTTTACAACAGAAATTGAAGGATTACCAGAAACAGCAACACCCCAAGAATCATAACCACGGTATTCAAGTGTCTTAAGGCTATCAACTAAAACTTTATAGGCTTCTCTTTTACCTTTGTAACCGACTATCCCACACATAAATTACCAAATCACAAAACATAATGATAAAACAAGCTATAAAAAGGTTTTTAAAAAGCGATTGTGGACATTACAACTGGTTTTATAGTACCCTTTATATACCAGACAAAAGATTTATAAAGAAAAAGACAATATATATACAATAACTAAGTATATTATAAACAAAGTTATAATAATACTACAACCTAACTTATAATTATAAAGTAGAACAATAAAGCAAAGAAAAAATAAGGGTATGATTCAGATGGCACAATTAATAAAAGAGATCAACGGAAAATTCTTCTCAAAAGATACGATTTTAGTAGATGAACCTGAAAAACTTAAAGGCCTTCTGAACAATGTACGATGGGAAATCCTAAAACTGCTAGCAGAACGACCAAGATACCCCGCAGACATCGCAAAACATCTTCACCTGCACGAACAGAAAGTATATTATCACATAAAACAGCTTGAAGCAAACGGTCTAATTGAAGTCAAGAGCAAAAAAGAGCACGGTGGAACACTAGCAAAATATTACACCGTAACAAATCATGCATTTGCATTAGAATTACCATCAGGCGACATGAAACTTGCAGATTTCCCAATGAGAAATGAATCCGAAAAACTGAAATCCTTCCTTTATCCTTTCATAAACAACGGACAACTGAATGCAAACATCGTTGTAGGCTCTCCTGATCCACACGGCCCGCATCAGGTACGAGCAAGAGACGGTCATTACGCGATAGATGTCGCATTATTTTTAGGACAGACTGTATCAATGCCTGAAAAATTCACGACAGCGCTTGACATCGACATAAAATCAAAAGAATCAATAGACACCAACCTGATAATCGTAGGCGGACCGCTCACAAACCTTATAACAAGCGACATAAACAATTATCTGCCTGTCAAATTCAAGATCGACTCATTCCCTTTCAGAGGCATATTATCTCAAAAGACCGGGAAGACTTACGATGAAGACAACATAGGCATCATCGCAAAGATAGTGAACCCACAAAACACAACAAAAAGTATCCTGATCTTTGCAGGAAACAGAACAAACGGCACAAAAGGCGCAGTATTGGCGCTCACAAGATTCACAGAGACCATCCTTGAAAAATACAACGGCGAAGACAACTGGGCATGCGTAATCGAAGGTCTTGACATCGACGGCGACGGTAAGGTCGATAGTATTAAGATTTTAGAGTGAATGAGATAAAAAGAGAAATGAATAAAAAGGACTTACAAGCATTTAGATATAACATTAAAATAAATTTAAATCATTAATAAGAACCAAAAATATAAGTTTTAACATATCCATTAATACTTATGATTAAAGAAGACATCATAATTATTACAATCGTTCAACTATTTTCAATAATTATTGGAGGATTAATACTTAAATATCACAAAAATATATTTTTATTTTTAAAAAAAATATATACAATTTTTAGCTCACATTTAAAAAAAATACTTGAATTTTTAAAAAAAGAATTTAAAATAATTGATAAAGAAAGAAAATACAGATCAGAAGGATTCATTAATATAAATGGTCCACGTTATAAACCAATATATTATAAACCACCATTTTATTGGAACTATAAAAAATTAAAAAATAGTTATTACATTTCATATTTATTTATATCGATACCTTTGCTGATTTTTAAAAAATATATATATTTGATAACTATAACCATTATCATAATTTTAATTTTTATTTCAATATTAAACAAAGATAAAAAACAAAAAGAAAATTTAAAAAATCAACATTACACAAAAAAAGGAATTCCATTAACAAAAAAAAATAATCAATTTATTTATCCAAAATCATAACATTCTGTTTTAATCATTTCAAAATAGATTATTGATTATTCTATAAATTATATATTTAGTCTTGAATTTAATTTATGAATATCATATCCTTAAAGAAATGGACACAAGGGATGATATTAAAAAGACGAAAAAAGTTTAAAAAAATATACAAAACAATAAGAATAGACAAAACTCAAATCCGACCGTATATCAACTCAATCAATTCTTTCTTGGAATGAATCTTCCGAATCTCCTTGATATCAACAAACGCAATCCCGCAAGATGATTCACGACCAGGGTTCTCAACGATGACAACAGGCAGAAAATCACAGAACTCGCTCAACTTCTTAAGGTCAGTCACCTTCTGTTCAGTGATAGGCTTAGATATCGTATCACACATACAAGAATCATCCTCGGCCTTAAGGATGATCTTTGCAGGCGCAGTACCAAACACAAAATCGGAATAACCAAGCTTAGATGTTATAGCAGTAAGTTTCTTCTCTAAATTAGTCTTTTCACGCTTATGAAACTGCATATCAGATGAAAATATATCAACCGGTCGCCTTATCACCTCATTGATTAATTCCTCAATGGCCTCAGCAACATAATCGCTGGTACGGCCAGTCTTCTCTGCAAGGTACAATGTCTTTTTAGAGACGCCGAGACTGCCAGACATCTTCTGAAACGACAGATCAAGATGGACCCTTATATCACGGAGGCGATCATTATCGATTGCTACCGTATTCTTTCCTTTCCGCGACAATATGAAAGGAAGGACGAGATCCAAAGAATTCAAGAATGTTTCAGGGTGCACCACATATATACCGAACCGCTCATATACAAGATCCTCAGATATCTGAAAATTACGACCACGGATACCACAGATTACAGGTGACGCACCAATGACCGACGCCATCTTTTTAAGGTCATCCGCCTGCGCACTCGAAAAGCTGTCAACATTTGAAAGGACTTTAATGAGGATGAACGCATCTTTCTTTTTAGCCGCGATATCAAAACAATAGCGCTCAAACTGGATAATCTCGAAATCCCTTTCGATAAGTCCCGCTTTTATGTAATCAATTACCGAGTATTGCATACCAAACGCCACAATATATATAAAATTGTCTATTGAAACAGATAAATGTTACTAAACTTTATATTGGTTTTGCACTAACTTTTGATAGAAGGGCTCGTAGCTCAGCCTGGTTGGAGCGCCGGTCTTATATGGCCACGTTCCGTAAATTATTCGGAGCTTGCTTTCCTAGTATTGGTCTTGGAGAGCCGGAAGTCGAGGGTTCAAACCCCTTCGAGCCCATCTTCTTTTTTTTATCATCTTATACTATCAACAGTTTATAACTATCAATTACGTCCCAAACCATTAGACCTAAAATTATAAACAACAAGAGACATCAAAACCAGAACAACAAAACCAACACCGCTCAACCCGGGAACATTCCGGCTAGATGACCTTGACGTTTTAGAAGGAACCATACATACTTCAACATATTCCTTTTCAGACTTACCTAAAGAAGTGGTCACATTGATACCGAGAGACGAACCACCCTTAAAGCAACCATCAGTAGCGCCCAAGACCTTAATGCTTATGAACTTCTGCTCATACGGCTTAAAAGACACATCCATACTCATTCTTTCCTTATCATTTTTATGTGTTGCAAACCATGACCAATATTTAAGATTTGATGCGCTTTCAAGAGATACTGTAAAAGTATCTTCAAAATCATTCCGGTTCCTGATAGAAACGACAACATCAGCCACATCGCCTAGCGCAACAGTCAATGGATTAAGTCCTGCATAAATCACATCAGGCTCATACGATGTCGTTGGCGCACCTTCACAGCAATTGATGACCTGCCCACCACCATAATCAAACCACTGCCCATAAGATTTACCGTCACAGAAAGTCTTAGTATCCTCACCAAAAAATTGACAACCCTTTACCCCATCACAATCAGAATTGCAGATAAGATCAACATTGGTTGTACAATAATCAGTACAACCTTCAGAAACACAACCATTATATAAGCAAATATCCCCCGAAGCAGAGCACTCCAAATCACTCATACACTCATATAATACTTCAAAATAAATCTTATCAGTACTATTTAATACACCATAAGAATCATTGCAATAAAAAACAAGATCATAAGACCCGACATATACAGTATCATT
>DAOVHT010000049.1 GCA_030671745.1 Candidatus Nanohaloarchaea archaeon | reverse complement strand
CAAATCAAAAGATTAATTAGTGATAATTATGATATCAATGAAATCCCGAAAAGGTATGGGTATGGCACTGACTCTCGTAGTCACAGCCGTTGTCCTTATAGTCATAAGCCTTGTGATAATAACAATGGTGACTGGTGGTCTTTCAAAGTTCGGTGCATCAAACAATGAACAGATGGAAGATGCAAGTACAGCAACAACTGATGCTATAGCAATAGCATATTGTGATTCACAGAAAGCTGTAAGTGCAGATGCATGTTGTGCTGCTTCTTACAGTGGAGAGAATTGTGAAGATGTTCTTAGTGGTACTGATCCCTGTGGTATTACTTGTCCAACACCATGATTTATCCATAATTTCCCATTTTTCTCTTTCTTTTTTATATATTCAATTTCTAATAACTCTTATGTCTAATAAACCCAAAACCAATTATCTTCCAAAAGTCCAATCATTCTACAACTCAATCTCACACTTCTATTCATTGATTTCCTTCGTGGACAACAAAGCCAAAAACAGAGGCATCAAATTCTCAGGACCAAAACAAGAAGACAAAGTCCTGTGCATCGGCTTCGGTCTGGGTGAAGAGATAAAGAAGTACTGTTCTCTAGGTTGCACAATTTACGGCCTAGAATTCTCAGGGGGCATGATTAAGTCTGCAAGAAGAAGAAACAATCTCAAAAACATCACAAAAGGCGACACATTCAACCTGCCCTACAAAGACAAGTCTTTTGACATAATATATAGTAGCTACATGATTGACATATTTGAAAAAGAAGATACAATAAAAATCCTAAAAGAAATGAGACGGACATTGAAAAACAAGGGAAAAATAGTTTCAGTGAACAATACCTTTGAGAAAGATCTCCTCTCAAAAATACTAATCAAATATTACCTATTCGCAAAAGACAACCTCTTCAGCCGCATGAAGACCCGACCGATAATCGCTGAAGACCTATTCAAAAAAGCAGGACTGAAAGAAATAAAAAATAAGAAAGTGTTCTGGGCATCCGAAGCAGTGATCGGAATCAGATAATCAATGACTCGACCATCACTTTAGGTTTCTTCAACCCTAAAATCTCAAGTATCGTCGGTGCGATATTATACAGGCCACCATCTTTGAGCTTGTATCTATTTTTAGATACAACAGAACAATAAACTTTATTCATAGTATGCGATGTCATAGGCTCGCCGGTCTTATAGTCAATCATCTGGTCACAGTTTCCATGGTCTGCTGTAACAATTGTTGTACCTCCTACAGAAGACATAGTGCCTAACACTTCGCCCAGACACCTATCCACAACCTCGACAGCAGCCACAGTTGCATTTAAATCACCAGTATGGCCTACCATGTCACAATTAGCAAAATTGATGACGACAAGACTGTATTTCCCACCCTCAATAGCTTTAATCACTTTTTTAGTGACCTCAACAGCAGACATAGCAGGTTTAAGGTCATATGTTGCAACTTTGGGTGACTTAACAAGTATCCTGTCCTCACCGATAAAAGGTTTTTCAGCGCCACAGTTAAAGAAAAATGTCACATGCGCATACTTTTCAGTCTCAGCTGCACGTAACTGCTGAAGTCCAGATTTACTTACAACTTCACCAAGAGTACCATGAACTTTCTCTGGCGGGAAAGCGACAGGACATCTGATCTTTTTATCGTATTGTGTAAGCGTTACAAAATTGAGGTCTATTATCTTCTTTCTTCTGAAACCAGAAAATTCACCGTCGACAAATGCGCGCGTAATCTCACGTGCCCTATCCGACCTGAAATTAAAGAATATGATAGAATCGCCCGGACACACAGTACGTTTCACACCACCTGAGACAACGATTGTCGGTTTCACAAACTCGTCACTCTCACCGTGATCATAAGCATTGTCGACAGCAGTAATTGCATCATCAGTCTCAAAAGCCACACCATTGACCATGGCATCATACGCCTTGTGTTCCCGACCCCAGCGGTTGTCACGGTCCATGGCATAATACCGTCCCATGACGGTCGAGACCTGACCGAGACCTATCTCTTTGATTTTTGCCTCAAGCATCAGAAGATACTTCTTTGAACTCTTAGGGCTGACATCCCTTCCATCCAAGAATGCATGTATATAGACCTTTGTAACATTATTTTTCTTTGCCATATCAAGAAGCGCAAAAAGATGATTGATATGCGAATGCACACCCGCATCAGACAACAGTCCCATAAGGTGCAATGCCGAATCATCCTTAGCACACTTTTTCATTGAGGATAGAAGCTTCTTGTTCTTGAAGAATGACCCGTCCAAAATAGCAGAATCAATAAGGGACAGTTCCTGCTTGATTATCCGTCCCGCACCCAGATGCTCATGCCCGACCTCAGACCCACCAAGAGTACCCGGTGGCAGACCCACAGCCTCACCGCAGGTATCAAGTTTGCAGGTTGGATATTTCTTATGTATCCCATCCAAGACTGGTGTCTTTGCAAGTGCAAAAGCGTTGCCTTTCCTTTTCGCATTTATGCCGACACCGTCAAGTATCACCAATGCGACAGTTTTATTCTTTAAAGGCATCATATCTCCTCAACAAGTATGTTCTCTTTTTCTTCAATATCAACTGGGAAATTCTCAAGGCATATCTTCTGTGCATGACCAAGCTTGATCTTTTTCTCTGAATATATATCAAATAATCTATCGCCTTTCTTGACATAATCATCAATCTTGACATGCATATATATCCCCGCACCTCTGTCTTTCGGTGCACCTGCAATCCGTGCAATCCTACTTATGCTTTTATTATATATCCTGGTCACAGTCCCTGACTTGCTGGCCTTGACACTCACTGCATGTCTGCCGACAAGTGCGCGCAGATTCAGATCAGGATTACCTTCTTGAGCCACCACAATCTGCCTGAATTTCTTGAGCGCCATCCCGGAATTAAGTATGTCTTCAGCAGTTTTCCTGTCACCTTTTTTAGTCAGCTTAAGTAGCATCCCTGAAAGTTCAAGACTTTTCTCTCTCAGGTCTTTGGGTCCCTTGCCTTCAAGAACTGATAATATATCCATGCATTCAAGGACAGGTCCTATCCCGTGACCTATTGGCTGTTCACCACGGGTCACTGCACACTCGATCTTGACGCCCATACTTTTCCCGAGCGCCTTGAACCGTCTTGCAAGACTTCTGGCTTTTGAAAGGCTTTCCACCTTGCTCTCAAACCCGAAAGGTATGTCAATGACAACAGCCTTTGCACCCATGGCAGCCTTTTTGGCCATGACAGATGCCAGAAGCTGTCCTTCAGGGTCTACCGATAACGGATACTCACCGCGTATTATCTTATCATCTGTCGGCGCGATGTCCATATTACCACCCCACACGAAACACCCACCGGTCTTGTCGATCACTTCCTGGATCTTGTCAGTCGGCTGGTCGACATTGCACCACACCTCAAGCGTGTCAGCCGTGCCTGAAGGCGATGTTATTGCCCTTGAACTGGTCTTTGGCATGACAAGCCCGCAAGCAGTAGCAATCGCAACAACAATGGGTGTCACCCTGTTTCCCGGCACGCCACCGATTGAATGCTTGTCGACCACATTATCATTTTTCCATTTAAATGTTGCACCTGTTGACACCATCTTTTTTGTGACTGCGATAAGTTCTCGGTCAGTGAAATCATGCATGTATATCGCAGACACATACGCCCCAAGCTCGATATCATTTATCTTGTTATCATTGATATCCTCAATGATCACTTCACATTCCTTTTTGGTAAGTTCAGCACCGCGAAGTTTCTTTTTGATGTACTCGACAGATTCCGGTTTCTCGGCCGGGTCAACATAAAGGCTATCCCCTGCCTTGATACCATATTTCATAGCATTCCTGTTCAACCCAATCTCACCGGCAGGAACAATGGTTGCCGTGGTCTCGACAACAACTATCTTGCTCTTTTTCTTGAAAGTCACAAGGACCCTGTCAGTATTATTTGCACCTATCTCTTTTGCATCGTCAATGTTCATTATGACAAGCGGATATCTGGGTTCGATATCAAGGTATTTGGCTTTCAGTTTAAGCATTTCAATCAAGTTCTCCTTTTTTCAAACATTTTTAAATAATCTTTTTTTCTATCTTTTATTCATGATCCTTTCAATAAGGACAAATATGGGAAATATCTCAAGCCGGCCTAAGAACATGCAACCCATGAGTATTATCTTGACTCCGGCTACAGCAGACCCGATGTCAATCATCGACATACCGACAGTCCCCATGGCAGACGCAGCCTGGAAAAGTGACTCTATAGGTGAATATCCGTAGGCCATAAGGCTCAGTGACCCGATGACAAGTATTGTTGCATATGTAAATATGAACACCTGCGTTATCTTGATGACATCATCTTCAATGCTTTTGCCACCGATCTTGAAAGGTATGACTGCATCTTTAGGCAGTGTGGTCTTCTTTATCGCCCAGACAATGGATTTCAGTGCAAGTATCAATCTCATCTGCTTGATTCCGCCTGCAGTAGACCCTGACGAACTCCCGATAACCATAGCGATTATGGTCACGAATATCAATACTGGCGCAAACCCGGTAACGTCAGTGATGCTGAACCCGGTTGCGGTGAGCGCAGATATCGCCTGGAACATGGAGAGTTTAAGTGACTTGGTGACAATGAATATGAATGACATGAATATGATGAGCGTCACAAGAAATGACCTTATCTCAATATTCTCTTTTACCATCTCAAACTTTCTCTTGAATATCTTGTCATGTATTATGAAATTGATAGACCCGAGTATCATAAGTATCGAGACTATTGCAAGTGTCCAGTTAGCAGTATAGAACTGGTTTACGACAGTGAACCCGCCGGTTGATATGGCACTGAACATGGTGGCGATGGCCTCAAATAAACTAAGTCCTGTGAGATAGAGCGCAAAAGCACCGAACAACGAATAGGTAAGGTATATCTTGACCATCTTCTGTGATGTTTCCTTGATGGTCGGCTCAATCCTCTCATCATATCCTTGCGCACTGTAGAGTGCCATCGACGACGTCTTAAGCCCGCGAAGTATCGACAGGAAAAGGATGATGATACCCATACCGCCGACCCATTGCGTCTCGCTTCGCCAGAACAGTATGCTTTTTGGAATACTTTCGACATCAGAGAACACTGTAAGTCCTGTGGTAGTGAATCCTGAAACGCTCTCAAAGAGTGCATCAACCACACCCAGTGGTTCTCCTGCATCCATCAGAAGAAAAGGTATTGATCCAAGAACCGAGAACATGATGAATGTCAGTGCCGTTATGACAAGCCCTCTTGATAGGTCAAGCGTCTCCCTACGGAAATATTTTTCAAGAAATATGCCCAGGAATATGGCAATTGTGAATGTCACAAAAAATGGTGTTGCCGACTCTCCATATATGAATGCGACAATTATTGGCAGTATAAGAAATATTGAGAATATCTCGAGCAGAAGACCGATGTACGCCATAACACTTTTCATATCATCAACTTTTTGTGTTTTAGTTCTTTGTTTTAACGCTCTTAAGTATACTGTTTATATGTGCATCTTGCGCAACTATGATCAGTACATCCCCTGTCTCAATCTTAGTCTTGATGTCAGGTATTGTGACTGTGCCATTCTTGTATATCGCAGAGATGGTGCCTCCGGTAAGAATGTTACCTTTCTGTTTTTCCATAGGGCTCCCTTCTTCAACAACAACCTCAAGTATGGTGGCTTTACCGTCACCTATCTTGGATAGTATGCGCACATTGCTGTCTAAGATATCATTCTCTATAGTATTGATCGTGTTCTGTGTGACAGGCACCACAAGTGATATCCCCAGCTTGACAAAAAGTTCCTCGTCCCCTGGGTTGTTCACTCTTGCGATTATCTTTGGCACACCGATACTCTTTGCGATCTCAGAGACCATAAGATTTGTCTTGTCATCACCTGTGACGCTGATTATTGCATTGCATTTGTCGATCCCCGCCTCCTTGAGGATGGACATCGTCGTCCCATCCTGATTTATGACAAGCGCATCAAGGTTCGACGCCAGTTCCTGTGACAGTTCTTTCTCATTTTCTATGAGTGTTATGCTATGTTTTTTCTTAGAGAGCACCTTGGTCAGGTGTTCACCTATCTTTCCGCCACCGACAATAATAATTTTCATAATACCACATTGTAGTTCCAAGTATAATAAATTATGTCTGCAGGTATTTATTTGTTTTCGTTTACGACTGTGGGTAGGTGAAAGTTTATAAGATTAATATACCCAATATTTTATGTTATATTTGATTGATTTGATTAAGGTGGTTGGGTTTTTATGTCAAATGATGATTTAACTATAAGTGATTTGATTTCTGCTCTTAAACACCATTATGTACCAAAATTTAACAAACTTAATTCTAATGATAAATTAAAATGTACAAAAATAGAAAGTGTCCGTTCAGGGGTTGGTATACCGTTATTTTTATCAAATGAAAAGGGTCTTATTGAGCGTGTAAATGATGGGTTGAATAATATTGGCAAATTATTCAGGAAAGGCTCAGGTGAGATACCTGTAAAAAGGATAAATCTTGATGATTATGCATCGCCTAACGATTTGGTCAATTATGCAAAGATTGATAATTTTCTTGAACGATTGAATACTACAGGCAATGATGCACTCTATGATGTCGATTCAATTGATAAGGCACCTATAGAATATCTTGATGATATTATATGTTCTATATTTGAGAGAGATGACATAGATAAACTTTCACAAAAAGATAGACTTAATATTTTGATTGAGACATATCTTGGTGACATAAACAAAAACGGTAAAGACATATACTCGGAAGTGTTAGCGCATGCAGATCAGTTTGCAGAAGAGTTCTTCAGCATAAATGATTTTGATTATCAAAAGAGATTAAAACTGGAGATATATCGTGGTGATCAGTTTCTTGGTTATTTTGAGTTTAAAGATGATGGTAAATATTATATGACTCTGGTAGTTGAACAGAAAGACACATCCGAGACAGATCTTCTGGTTGCGTCATCCCTGCTTCTTAGATCATTAAGATTATCAGATATAGAGACTCCTCATTCTGGCAGGCGCCACATCTTGCGTTACACAACAAACGCCAATTTCTTAAAAGAAAATTTCGATTATATTGCAGCAATGCTGAAATGATTTCCTATTTGTGCGCAACATAATCTATGATTAGTTAATGGCTAGAAATACAACCCTCTTGTAAACTCATTACCTATCAGGATCGTCGTATCAAACTTCTTTCCGTCAAGAGAATTCCTGTACGCCTCAATTATCATTTTGACACCAACCTCATCTTTCGCATCAACAGTCCTAAGATCAAGCCTTACACAATCAACAGACCCAGCAAACTCATTCATCTGCCGAATCAAAGACAGAGTCTTACAGTTCAAGACCTGCATCCTGCACCCATAGACTCCTTTAACTGGAAATTTCATGTTAAGCCGGTCAATAAGTCCTGCGTCTTTCTCGCATTGCCTTGAACACTTGCTCTTGAAGATGCAATGTTCAGTTGTCATAAGTGGAAGCTTTCCATGCACAACACATTCAATCTCTGCATCAAACTTCATCTTCTTGATCTT
>DAOVHT010000147.1 GCA_030671745.1 Candidatus Nanohaloarchaea archaeon | reverse complement strand
AGTCACAGTTACAGTATTGGTTCCATAACCTGCGATTATCGTGCCGTTCCACAATGCACCGGATTGGTGGGTTAAATTTGTGTTTCCTGCCGTCACATTTGCAAGATTTGTATCTGTGACATTTACAGTTACAATAATTGCCTGACCATAACTTGTAGAGTTATCACTTAGTGATAGATTGTGGATCACAGGGTCTGTGTAATCAACAATTACCGTCACACTCGCATTCGTGGTGTTTATGTTGCCAACAGAGTCATTAGCACTCACATTGTATGTGTGAGAACCTTCAGTCTCGTTTGTAAATGTGTATAGCAATAATGATGTTGAACCATTGAATACACCATCCCTGTATACGCGGTATGTTGAGGCATCAATCGATGCAGACCAACTGATGTCAGTACTGTTGTCATTGTCGTAGTTATCTTTTGACACATCAGCGTCTGTATGTACCAGATCTGTAGGTGCAGTTGGCGATGTAGTATCAACAGTTACAATTGCTGTTGCATTTGTGGTGTTGACATTGCCTGCTGAATCCATTGCAGATACATTGATCTCATAATCCCCATCAGATCCAAGTGGAACATTTGAGATATTGTAAGAAGTTCCTGAAACTGATACTGAAGCATTTGTGATCGAACCATTGACATAGATCGTAACGTTGGTAGTATCTGCACTATTTGTACCGTTGACCCATGTGGATGTTGATGATAAAGTCGCACCATTTGATGGAACAGTTATTGTGGGTGCAATTGGTGATGTAGTATCAATCGTGAAATACACAATGTTTGAGTTGAGATTTCCTAATGAATCATTGGCATAAACAGTTACGTTGTGTGCTCCTTCAGGTAAGTATGAAAGGGTAACAGTGAGGTTATCTGTATTTTGAAATAGTGTACTGTTTCCTGTATTGTTCACATTGTACCATGCATATGCTACGGTCTCACCGCTAAATGTTGCGTTCAATTCAGGTGTTTGATCGTTTGTCGTTGAACCGTTGGATGGAGTATTGATGGTTATAACCGGAGGCGTTGTATCAAAAACACTGCGGATGTAAGCAGAACCAGAATTGTCGCCTTTGTCATCATCCTGATATGCACCTATAATGGAGTAATTGCCTGAAATAGAGACAGAATAGCCGAATTCATCATCTGCTGCGCCGTCACTTGCTGTGAGTTTTGGCAACTGATTCCATGCTATCCCGGTGCGATTGAAGATGTATGCAGAGCCCGATTTAGATCCCGCATCATCATTATTATGTGCGCCTATGATGGTATAGTTGTCCGAGATGGAGACGGAATAGCCGAAATTGTCATCATATCCGCCATCATCGGCTGTGAGCTTTGCCGACTCGTTCCATGATGTCCCGTTCCAGTTATAGATGTAAGCAGAGCCCGAATTGGTGATAACATCATCATCACCATATACACCCACAATGGAATGGTTGCCTGAGATGGAGACGGAATAGCCGAAATAGTCATACGCTGTGCCGTCACTTGCTGTGAGTTTTGGCAACTGATTCCATGCCGTCCCGTTCCGATTATAGATGTAAGCAGAGCCCGATTTGCTACCATCATCATCATCAAAATATGCACCCACAATAGCATAATCGCCTGAGATGGAGACGGATTGGCCGAATCTATCATATTCTGCGCCGTCACTTGCTGTGAGCTTTGCCGACTCATTCCATACTGTCCCGTCCCAGTTATAGATGTATGCAGAACCAGAATCATTGCCTTTGTCATCATCAAAATATGCACCCACAATAGCATAATTGCCTGAGATGGAGACGGAATAGCCGAATCTATCATCTACTGCGCCGTCACTTGTTGTGAGCTTTGCCTGCTGGCTCCATTCTGTCCCTGTGCGTTTGAAGATGTATGCAGAACCCGAATTGTCGCCATTATCATCATCAGATGGTGCGCCAACAATAGCATAATCATCAGAGATATAGACAGATTGGCCGAAATAATCCCCTACCGCGCCGTCACTTGCTGTGAGTTTTGCCGACTGGTTCCATGCTGTCTCGTTCCAGTTATAGATGTAAGCAGAGCCTTTGTCGCCATCATCACCATATGCGCCCACAATGGAATAGTTGCCTGAAATGGAGACGGACTGCCCGAAATCGTCATCCGCTGCGCCGTCACTTGCTGTGAGTTTTGCATCCGCAGCACTGGCGCAAATGATTAGGGAAAAAGTCAGTAGTATTGAAATAAATATTACTAAAGAGATTCTTCTTGTCATTTTACACAACTTCTGTTTGCAGTTGGATTGTTCCAAATTAAACTTACATCTTTTCATAGCAATTTCCTCATACACATTTCACTAAAATTATAAAATCGTATTATAATAAAATGTTATACAGACACACGATTATCAATTTCCCTTTGATAGATATAAATGTATAGATTTGTTTTTTAAAGTGAAAATTGTCCAGTGAGTTTTGAAAAATACCCTTTGTATACTCACATTGACACCCCCTTTTATTTTTGAAAAAACAAATGCAATTAAAATATAGATCAGAAAGAGTGGTATTGATAAAATACATAATTCTATCCAATATCAATTACGACACATTACAAAAAACATAAATCACCAAACCACCAACTAAAACGAGGAGATACAACATGTCAAAAAGCGTAAACGTATTCAGATGCCGCATTTGCGGCGACCCGTACATAGGAACAGAAGCACCAAACCGATGTCCTTTTTGTGGTGCAAAGGCCAATTATTTCACAGAGGCTGCAAATTGGGACACTTCAGAGTTCGAGGTTGACCTGAGTGAAAAGACACGCTCAAACCTTGAGGCTGCACTTGAACTTGAGATAAACAATGCAGGATTCTATGAATGCGCTCTCAACAAGGCAAAAACGCAGGGCT
>DAOVHT010000013.1 GCA_030671745.1 Candidatus Nanohaloarchaea archaeon | reverse complement strand
CAATAAAGGAACAAAAAGATTAATAAATATTGTTCTACTTTTGCAATTATCAAATTAAATTCTAAAAATATAAGACTTAACATATATATCTTTTTGTTGCCAATGTAATATTGGTGATATTATGAATGAAAAGATTCAGCTTGTAGACATCGCAAAGATCGGGGATGAACTTGATACCGAGCTTCTCAGGGAAGAGATACTTAAACGTTTCGAGAAGATACAGGCAATTGATGACCGAACAAAACTTAAAGTCTATTTCAAGAAACATCATGAGACGGTTACAGGTAGCGCTAAATATGAGGTCAATGTCACTGTAGATACGCCTAAAAAGTCATTTAAGGCAGGCAAGACTGACTTTTCCATAATTGATGCGGTTGCAAGTGCAATGGACTCTGCTGAGAAAGAGACACGTAAACATTTCGATAAGAAAAAGTCTGAAAGGATAAATGAGAATCGTCTGTCCCAATAAGCTTTTATTATTTTTTTCTTTTTTAACTGAAAAGATGTTTCATTATATCTGAAAGGTTTTCAAACTTTTGCTTGACAAGCGAGTTGTGGGTCTTTATATTTTTTGTTCTTTTTTCAATATCATCAATCTTTGTTGCTATTTCCTCAGGGTGTGATTTCTTGATTGCTTTTGATATCCTTTTGAGCACTTCAAAGTCACGTTTCAATTCTGTCTTCGATCTTTCAATATCCCGTATCTTTTCTTTGCTCTGTGTTATCTCTGAGACTTTTATGTCAACAATCTTTTTTATCTTGTCGGATTCTATCTTTATTTTCTTCTCTCGGCCTTCAATCTTATCTATCTGTTTTTCAAGCGTGGATTCTTCGCTTTTCAGTCTTGTTACAAGATGGACCAATTCGTCTTTTTTGTCATCATATTTCTTAAGGTCTTTATTGAAGGACTCTATATGGTTTATATCTGAATTGAGTACATGCTCAAATGAACGTATATGGTCTTTTGAGACATTGAGCATCTTCTCTTCACTATCTATATCAGACTCGACTGATTCTACTGCCGCATCTACATCTTTTTTGAGCTCTTCAATCTTGCCCTCTTTCACTTTGAGATTCTTTTTCGTTGACTTGAATACAAGTTCTCCTTGGGTATTGTAACTTGTCGTTATCATCTTGTCTTCTGCAAGGGCTGTTGCCCATGATTCAATTATTGATGGCTTTATGTTCAGTTCCCGGGAGGCTTCACCGAGTGTTATATGTCCTTCAGAACCTATAACTTCAAGAAGCTTATCAATGCCTGTCAATAATATTGTGTTTTTCCAGTCTCCCATCTGTTATCACTTTGTGATATTATTTGTATTGAGGACGTTAATATATCTTTTCTATATTATGACACCTAAACTACACTTATTTATAGGACCCAACACTAATTTAAATGATATGGAAAGGCGCGGACAGTCTGGTCTGGAATACATGATGATCGTCATCATTGCAATGCTTCTTATGACTCCGGCAATACAGAAGGGTACTACACTCATAACTGACATGAAAATGGAGACTAATGTCATGCTGGCAAAGAATACAATCAATAGTATCAGTGATGCGACTGAGTCTGTTTTTGCGCAAGGTGAACCTGCAAAGATCACAATCCATGCCAAGTTTCCAGAAAATATCAATATTGCAACGGTCGGTTCGGGTGAAGTGATGATCAGACTGAATGCATATGGTGGTGTGACGGATATTGTCAATAGGTTTGATTTCAATGTCACTGGTACACTCCCACAAGATAATGGATATTATGACATAACCATACAGGCTGTAAAGATATCCGGAGTCACATGGGTAAACATAACTGATGCATAATTATTTTGTAGATATGAGGATTGATGGATATATGGTCTCTTCTGGAAAAAAAGGTCAAAGTGGGCTAGAGTTCATGATATTATCAATGTTCCTTCTTCTCCTGTTCACTTCAAGCTATTCAGTCATAAATAAGAATAGTGTGGATGTTGTCGATCATAAGAGAAATTATCTTGCGACATCCATCTCTGAAAAAATTGCCTATGAGACCAATATGGCAGTGACATCCGGTTCCGGGTACCTCAAGATGTTTTTCATACCTTATGATATCTATGGGTATAATTATAACATAACATTCTCGAGACGGTCCGTATTTGTTGACTGGGTCGGTAATTCGCAGGCTGCGCATATCGTGACCAATAATTTTTCAGGTGCTTTCCTTAAAGGGTACAATTATATTGAAAACAAAGAGGGACTACTTTATCTCAATCCAGCATTTACGCAGGCACCATCTGTCACTATGTCTTATACACCTAAATATCCAAGACCTGAGGATGATATAACTTTTACGATATCTGCTGATGATGAGTATAATGGTAATAAAGCTATTTTTGGGTGCTACATATCTGATGATGATGTCATATGGACTGCTTTAGATGCTGATGACGGCATTTACGATGAGCCGATAGAAGTTGCAAGTCTAAACATCGGTAACCTGTCAAGTTCGACATACACATATCATGCGCGATGCAATGATACTGACGGGCATATTGGTACTTCTGAAGTAACATTTAAGGTATCAGCTTCCGGCTCTGGGTGGTGGGACAGTGACTGGAGATATAGGATTGCAATCAATGTCACTGGGGATGATTACATGAGGCATAATTATCCAGTTAAAGTACGTATCAATTTTACTCAACAACTTATTGGTCTCGGTGACAGTTTCAGTTTCGATAATGATTCTCTTCGTGCTGTTGAATGGGATAATTATTTTGAGACCAATATAGAAACTGCTGTAAACTATAAGGAAATCACAAAAATTGACAAATATTATCCCAACCTTTGGGATATGACAAGTGATGCGGGTACAATGGGTATTGATTTCACCAGCGGTCTTAACCAGACCGGGAACAGTTGGGGTGCGGTAGGTGCTGATGATGGTTGGGACTGGACCAGTTCAGAAATCAATGCACCTTACGGGCATAACGGGGCGCAGGCTGATTATTTCGCTACTTTCGGCGATCCGGACGGTGACTCTGATTTTGATACGGATGATGGTTCTGGAGCTTCAAAACCTGACCTTCCTTTGGATCCTGATTATATTGCAGTCATAATCGGCAATAAAGTGGATGATGCAAATACGGGCGAAGCGATACTTGACAGCGGTGCATGGGGCATCAGATTCTATATTGATACACAGATGCATTCTGCAATTGAGGCAGGTGGCAAGGCATATCTTTCTTTTGACTATTATGCGGATGACCTTGATGATGACCTTGAGGAAGGGGCATGGATCAAGGCACGGTTCGGCAATTCAACTGTGATGAACTATCTTGGTTCTGATCTTGACACGGATCGTGCATATTCTGATGACACACCTGAAATCTGGGCATCGGTCGATGATCCTAACAACGGATGGGATGACCTTGTATCCGGTGTGTTTGAGGATGATGTAAGCGGATACATTACTGATGCCGGCTGGTATTATCTTGACTTTGGCGGGAAGGTCGACTGGGTGGATGCGGACGCGAACGGGCATAGCACGACTGAAGGTCTGGGTGCATATTTTGATAATATTGAACTTCTGATCAAGAAAGAGACCTCAATGTATGACAATGCCACAAATGCGACTGTTGATGTCTATTTTATGCTTGATGGGGCTACGGATGTCGGTGAGACACGATCTTATCATATCTATTTCGGGTCAGATAATGATTCTAAAAATGCATCAACCTTGACTATGGACTATGATGTGGAATATTTCCATATAGGTTATTATTACACCAATGCGACTAAGATGGAAAATGCGCTTGAGTCACTCAGGACTGACCGATGGATCAATTCATGGAGCAAGACAAACACAGGTACTGTATCACCCAACATAAAAGAGTCCACTATAGACTCTGACGTAAATGTGGTCATACTCGGGCAGTCTGACAGTCCTACCATGACCCTTGACTCATGGGTGCAGGATAATAATACGTTAATCATATTTTCTCCAAGCAAGGACCTGTCAACCGATCTGCCCATATCGGGATACAGTTCAAGCAACCATCAGAAATATGGAGAACTTGAGACCACTATCTATACCAATCATATTGAATTTGAGTTAAGCCGGAACTCTATGAGCTATGGATCTGTCGACCAAGGCGTCTATGGTATACGTATACCTTCCTGTGTCGAGGTTGATGAGGGAGATAGTCAGGTCATGATAAGCTACTGTGATTATTATGGCGGTGCCATCAGTCTCACTAATTACCCATCAACTGCATTAGAAACTACTGCATACCCTAGTGCTTCTCTTGACATACTTGAAAGGTATCTTAGGTTGCTTCTTTTCGAGAGGGCTAACCTACCAACTATGTCTGTCGGCAGTGCAGAAGAATATTCAGGGTGAATGATATATGATAAGATGGACAGAAAGAAAAGGGCAGACATTTACACCGGACTTTTTTGTAAGCGCAATCATATTCATATTCATATTGAATGTCAGTTATCTGGCGTGGAACGGGGCGCAAGATACCAGTTCTGACTTTGAGACTGATCACATGCAGAAAAAAGTATTCTATATAACTGATATGCTTGCAAGGACACAGGGTTATCCTTACGGCTGGAACAGCACTGATGTGGAACTCATCGGTCTTTCAGACAGTTCTAATATGATCAATTCCAGTAAGCTTGATGAACTTCAAAATATCAGCTATGATGATATGACATTCCTGTGGGGGATCATTGATTATGAATTCAACCTGACTATCTCTGGTGAAACTACATATGCTACTTTCGGTAAAACTATAGATACTGATGCAAGATTCATAACGCCCATCGAACGAGTAGTACTGATCGATCATGGTGGCGGTACAATTGATAAGGGTTATCTTAGATATACATTATGGAAGATATGAACATCATGGTTAAACGAGTAGGGCTTATATTTACATTGGATGCGTTGATAGCTCTTATGCTGATCATGGGTGCATATGTATTTGTCATGGACTACAATACTAGTCCGTTGCAGCAGAAGACTAATTACCAACAGCTCCATCTTACTGCAGGCGATGGGATGAACATATTCTCTAAGACTGTATTTGATAGTATCAATCAGACGTTGCGCGATGATATTGTCGCAAATACGCAAGTCAATCCTGATGATTTAGGCAAGACATTGCCTGATATCGTCGGTAAGCTCTGGGCATATAATGATACCGGTTATGCATCACTTGTTGTGCAACAGTTCTTTGAGGACATAATCCCTGTCGGATATGGATATTCAATCAAGATCAAAGGTGCAGGGGATGACACATCAATATATACATCATCGGGTTCACGTCCTAGTCTTGCTGAAAGTAAATTTTCAGTGTCCAGTTACCGGATAATCTCCGGGTATGAGGAAGATATCCCTTCTGAAAGTTTTGTGGCTTCTGCCTGGGCTGTTGAAGCCAGAAAGAACTCTACGAAGATAATCTCATTCAATCTAGGCGGAAGCGGTTGGAGCGGTGAAAATTTGACTGTTGATAAATATTTTACATTACCGCAGAATACCACCGTCAGTGATGCGACATTTGTGCTGTCGTTCCATTATTACCCTTATATTGAAGGCATATGGGTCAATGGTGAGTATTTTAATGAGAGTGATGTCAACTGGATCTATTATGAATATGATAATATGAAGGGATACGGTGTATATGGGACAATAAATTTAACCAGGCTCAAGGACAATATTCTTGCAGGGGATAATCATGTCAGAGTCATCATCAAAAATGGAGAACATGATTCCCATATCCATCCCGGTATGCATCTGAAAATACAGTATCAGTCAGACATACTCTATGAACCTCTCAAAAAGAAATTTTATTTTGATAATATTGTCGGCAATGCGGCAGCATGGCAGGTACAGGCATTCTATATACCAAAAAATGCAAATATAACAGATGCGACGTTGCATATTGAAGGTAGTCAGGTGGAAAAGAAAGTGAGCATCTGGATCAATGATGATGAGATATATGGTGTTGTAGATCCATCTTCATCAACTGTAGATCTTAATTTTACCTTTTCTGAAATAATTGATGATATACATGCAACTGAATCTGGTGGTTCATATTACAGTACGGGTGAAACAAATACAGTTTCTGTATATCTTGACATGAATCCATTGGGGAGCATGCCTGAGACCGGCGGTGTCGATGACTGTGAGATATCAAACAATTCTTATGTAGAGCTTGAATATACTGTGCCGGGTGGAATACTTAAATATGGTATGATTGAGGTTACAGGTGTTCTCGAATTAAATAATGGTCCTCCTGAAATCATAAAGAAAGCAAATTTTACTTTGCCTGATCGTGAGATTACAAAAGCATTCTTGCATATCGCACAATATTCCAGTTGGAGGGTTGCGGTGACTGTATGGAATGAGGATGAGAATGAACCATCCTGGCAGGGTAATGAATGGACCGATCATCAGATATTCATATCACCTACGGGGCGGGCTGTACCTACAAGCATCTATATACCACTTGACAGGCTGAACAAAGGTGAAGTCAACTGGATAAAGGTACGGGACGGTTTCATAGGGAGCGAAGGTGATGAGGTCATACTTCCCGAATCAACTTTTGAGTTCAGTATACTTGTGCCCTCGATGGTGGGTTACGGTGGTAATTTCCCGACTGAAGAAGATGCCATAGCTGACGCTAATTCACGGCTTGATGATATACTGGGTGAATATGCTGAGGCTACAGCCATTGAGAATGAAGCTATATCAATGTCGCAGGTACCTTGGATGTGGGGTCCTGCATACCTTACTTTAGAGATGTGGAAATAGAGGATCTGATGAACTATGGTTAATATGTTTACTACACGACGAAAAGGGTTTGTATACTCATTATTCTCAGTCCTTGTAATCGTTACAATCTTCAGTATCATGTCTATCAGTTCAAACAATGATATGGGTCGTGACCTAAAGATAAACATTGATGAAAAATTGCGCACTGATGAACTTTTCTATTTCAAGGAAGGGGCAAAACAGGATTTTGAGCGCAGTTCCTACATATCAGGTAAAAGGGCTGTGATCGCCTTAGTTGATGAGGTATTGCGTGATGGAAATTATACTTCTGGGTATGCTGATGATGTGATCGAAAATCTTGCTGAGACTGGTACTTACGGTAATGGTACATCAACCATCATGGAAAATTCCACTATTACTGACTGGTCGGGAAGCATATCTTATCTTGGGCAGTTGCATAGGATTTCAGTATCGATCAATGTCATCAATACAACTATCGGATTCATGGATGCATTTTCTCTGAAGCTTTCAAATGATGTGAATGTCTCTGTGACGGGGGATATATTCGGTATACAGTTCAATGACTCGGTAGAGTCTGAAAATAAGATTGATATAGGAGCTGTCGAGGATCCGCTCATATCCATTGAAAGTTATGGGTATCTAAGGCAGATCATACATGAATGCGATACTGCCCTTTATCCTTATCATGCGCAGAAGATATCTGACACGGGTGTCTTTGAATACTTGGATGTCTCTAACTGGACGAGCGGGAGATTAAGTCTTGATATAGATGATGCTGAGCCTGAATCTAAAATTCTTGTAGTGTCTGACATCCCTTCCGGACCTAACAATGCAGATGACTTTTTAGGTGTTGTGAGTGGGAATGTGTCCGATGACCCGACAGGTCTTGATAATTATATATTTGGCGCTACATCTGTCGTATCTAATCTTTCAGGACTTTCAGTTTCACCTATTATCGTCATGACTGATGACGAGGTGTGGTCAAGCTATATCTATGATGAGATCAATTTGTCCTGTTATTTCATCGATTCTTTGGGTCCGTCTTTTTTGGACCGGCTTGAAGGTAATCTTGAGACCACTTCACGGTATAATTTAACGAATGAGACTGTCGGTATCGCATCATTCATTACTGCTGTCGAGCTTCCTGAAGAGCTCCAGAATGCTTATTCATCTGTTGACTTCAAGTATTTCGGTGAGGTCTCAGGGAAGAAGATAAAGGGTGTGACAGAAAGTGAGGTAGGGACTGACCTTGTCTTAGGGTTCCTTTTAGATGCAGACCATGTCTCTCTGTGGGGGCTTTCCGGGTTGGATTATGATTGAATTTATTTTATTCTAATTCCATTCTTTTTCAGTATCTCTGTCTTTTTCTTTGAACATTTTTCACATCTGAACTTGGGTATCTTGTCACCTGTCCTATCATAATTTTCAGACTTTACAAGACGGTAGCCTCTCGATACTCTGTTGCAGTCTGTGCACCTGATCTTTTCTTTGATCTCCCATCTTGTTGCAAGGTCATCTGTAGTGAATATGTATCTGTCAACCCAGAAAAAAATCAGGCCGCCTATAAGGTTGGCGATTATCGTGGCGGTCCATCTGTCAGTCGTGGATAACCATATCAGGACTAGTGCAAGTATGGGTGTGCTCAGCTGCCACCTTGCAAGGTACAGGACATATCGTTTGACGTTGACTTTCATCATATTATCAGATTTATAGCTTTCTCAAGAAGTATTCTTGGATAACCTAGATATGGAATCCTTAACAGTGGTGTTCCATGGACCCATTCAGGTTGCACCACCCATGTGTCCGGTTTTGAGTTCGTGACAGTGTTGTCTCCTTTTGTCCTGAAAGAACCGTCATCATACATCTCAAAGACGCGATGGATTATGAGTTTTCCCATCGGCGGGTAATAGTACACTATTATGTCGCCTTCAACTATCGTTTCGGGGTCGATGCCTTTCAAGAACAGCATGTCACCAATCTGCAATGTGGGTATCATCGATCCTGAGACCACTGTCACTATGGGGTCCGGTGTTCCCAGGGCGAATTTAAGTCCTGTGTAGATGAAGAGTGCGAAAAAGATTCCTAGAAATATGTAGAATATGTCGCCGATCAGTTCATTTTTGGCCAGTTTCCTTAACTTGATCTGTAGCTTATTCTCTTTTGTCTGATCTGGTGCAAAATTTTTAGTTTCCATAAGAATGACCCTCATCCCTGACACTAAATATTTTCCAAGGAGGTTTATATAGGTTGAGGTGGGGTTTCAGAAAGATGCACTTTCAGGACCTTCTTCTTTTATTATCGTTCTGTAATGTTCGGCAGTTATTGGTTCATTTTTTATTGCCAGATAATGTTCTTTAAGTTCATAGAAGGTATCTAAAATGTATAGGCTTAAACTGTATATTGACATGATTATCAGCTTTAATTGAAATTAAAGTACATATTCTGCAAATACCTTTCGCGGATCTCTTCTTGTTCTCTCAATAAGTCCCAAATATTTGTTCTGTTTGAAAAAAATGGATCCGAGATTGGGAAATTTGAAGTCTCAATAACTGATGAAATATCTGGATAAGGCATGCCCATACCAACAGTACCAAATGGACTTTGTGGCATTGTATCTGTGTATATGTCGGCGAAAGGATAAGGTGTTGATGTATTTATTGGTTGTGATGTTGTGTCTAAATCATATGCTTTTGCTTCAAGTTCTCGGTCAAGCATGTTTAAGGCATTGTATACATTTTTAAGGTCTATGCCGTTGTCATTTAGGGCCGATTCAAATGAGTCTAGGGCTTTGAAGAAGTCGCCGTCATAGGTTTCAAGTGCGTTGTAGAATTCATCTCGTCCTCCTATTGCCTCGTAGATGTCTGTGACTAAGGCTTTGCATTCATTATATGTCGAGTCGCTTGTGTATCTTGTTTTTAAACTTCCATTATATAGTTCATCAAGTTGGTCAACATAATCATTTATCATGTCATATGCAGTCCATTCTGAATCTCCTTCCTTGAAAGAGTGTAACATGTTTTTTGAATATTCTAATTGTTCGCGATGTGCCAATTCATGGAGTGTGGTGTAAAGCATGTCGTCTGCCGAAAGATTTTGGTCATAAAATATGTCTGAATTTATGTTTGGGTTTCCTGTTGAGTCATAGCCTATGCTGGATTGAATCATGCCCGCAACACCATAAGGCAGATTCTCAACACCATATATGTCTGTATCTTTGAAGCTATCTGCAATCATTTCGGGATTTGTGGAATTGTCAAGATAGATGTCTTTTGCCAGATTTTCTATTCCATATATATCGATTGCGGCATCTAAACTGCCAGAAGTCATTATATCTGAATATACTGAACTGGTTGAAGAAGAATAATCTATACTTGAACTGTCTGCAGAACTTGTGCTGGATGTATAACTGCATGAATCACCGCTGCAGGAGGCACAACCATCTGACATAATAATTACCTATTGTATATATTGGTCTAATTTAACTTTAAATATGTTATTTTTGTTTTTTTCAGTCATCTTTAATAAAAATTTGCATATAATTATTGCTATGGATGAAAAGACTGTGCCAATCATGGACAGACCAACACCCGAACAGATCAAGCAGTATTACCTTCGTCCGGAAATCCTGAAACACATGTTTTCTATATGTTACAATAAGGAGATTGCGCCGCGGTTCGATGCGTCATTCTACGGTAAAAGACCGTCGTCTGCGCCGTTTATTGGCGACCTTGAACACATGGTCAAACAGAAGGCCACGTCATTTCACGGGTCGGTCGAACTGTGGAAAAATCCGATGGCCCTGTCAAGCGAGCTTAAGAAGATTGAGCTTGATTCCCTGCGTTCCGGGTGGGATTTCATACTTGACATTGACTGTGATGAGGGTTTTGAGTATGCGCGCGTGACTGCAATGCTTCTTGTGTCTGCCCTTGAGACTTTCGGGATTAAGAATATCTCTGCAAAATTCAGTGGCAGTCGAGGCATCCACGTCGCAGTGTCACATAAATCGTTCCCTGAAAAGATTAACGGTGTGCCGATAAGCCGTATGTACCCTGAACTTCCGCGAAATATGGTGGGGTTCTTGCGGGCATTCATCAAGAAAAGGCTTACTGAAAAGTTCATTGAGATCGATGCATCTGTTGAGTCCCTCTTGAAAGAGCAGGGCACGGACGAATTAAATCCTTATAATATCATTGATGTTGAGGAGAATTGGGGAGTTAGGCACCTGTTCCGTCTCCCGTACTCTTTCAATGAAAAGACCTGGCTTGTGAGCAAGCCTATCGCAAAAGATAAGATAATTGATTTCAGGTATTCGGATGCACGATATGATAAGGTCAAAGGAGATATCGGTTTCCTTGAGACTTGGGAGGATGATGAGGCATCAACTCTTGTCCTTGAGACTATGGACTGGGCTGAGGAACAGGAAGAGATCAAAGAGAAACTGCAGAAGAACAAAAAGTCTGCATATGACGGAAAACGGTTTGAAGGACCTCTGGCAAAGATTGAGGATACATATTTCCCTCCATGCATAGTCAACATGCTCAACGGTGTCGAGGATGGACGAAAAAGAGCGATATTTGTGCTCATCAATTTCTTTATGACCTGTGGCTGGGAACTTAAAGAGATTGAAGAAGAGCTTCTTGAATGGAACAAGAGGAATCCAGACCCTATAAGGACTGTCTATATATCAACACAGCTCAATTATGCTTTCCAGAGAGAGAATCCAATCATGCCACCTAATTGCCAGAATAAGGGGTATTATCAAGATATGAAAGTCTGTGTGCCTAATGCGTTCTGTCCGAAGATCATGAACCCTGCAACCTATGCAATCAAGAAAGCGGGTGTGTTCGATAAGGGTAAGAAAGGTAAAAAGAAGATTAGTAAAAAAAAGGTGACAGACAAAAAGGTTAAGAAATAATTGAATTATTCTTTATAATTTCAGAATCAGCAGTTTTCCCAGTCGAATTCTTCATCGTCTTCGTCTTCTGTGCATTTGACCTTGTTGTGCTCAAGTGTGTAATATTTCAAGTCTGTGTTTCCAAGGACAGTCCTGTAGATACAACAATAATCGTCTGCATAATTGTTCTCTAAAGCATAATTATTAAGTTCAAAATCTGAATATTCCTGTTTTGTTGATTCTAATTCATTTTTGTAAAGTTCTACTTCATTAGACAAAGTTGTCTTTGAACTGTTGCAGTATGTAAAACTTGCTTTTGTGGATGTCAGTTCGTCTGCGCATGTTGTGTACTGCGAGGACAAAGTGTTTTTCTGCTGGATGCAGGCCTCTGCGGTTGTTGACTTACTCTCAAGCTCTATCTGGTACTGGGACAGTTTTCCTGAATCCTCGTTCAACTGGTTCTGGCACAGATAGAATTGCTTGTTTGCATCAAATTTTGATAAGTCAGGAAAATCTGAATTTTGCGCAATCGCTCTGTCTTCTGCGCTCAAGGTAAGGTTTCCGGTAATCTGCGGTCCGATCAATAGTATTGCCAGAATAAGTGCTATTGCGATAAATACTGGTTTCTTTATCTTGTTCAGGGTGTCACTATCTGATGTTGCAGTAGTGTGATTATTTTTTTTACTTGCGACTTTCTTAGAAGTATTTGATTTCGGTCTTTGAATGTTATTATCTTTCGGTGTGAAACTGTAACCTGCCATACCATTATATTTGTATCTGGGGTTTATAAATATTTACAGAAAAATGGATAAAAAAAGAAAAAAAGAAATTAGGTTAAGATCACTCGCATTCAATTGTCATGACAAGCTTTCCATCTACCTTCTCGCTTGAAAGTATGGTGCAGTCCGAAAATGGGGTATCTGTGGCTGTCTGGTCGCTATCTGTCTCTATTACAGCTCCATCTTCTCCATCGGTCTCAAGCTCGTGCCACTGGAACAGTTTAACTTGCTCGGTCTTTGCATCAACTACTGCGACAGCTTTCAGTACCATTGCCTCATAGAATCCCGAATAGATCGGTATCACATAGAAATATCCATTGTCAATCTTCTTGAAAAGCGGTTGGAGCGGGTACCAGTCGGAATAAAGGCTGATCTCACCTCTTGCACCATCAAGAGCACGTTCAGGACCGATCAGACCCATTGCCCGTGCGTCATAGATTGTAACCTTGCCGTAGTCTGTACCTTCAGCTTCGATGTCGACATAATGGGTTATCGCTTTCCTTGTCCTGCCTTCAGGTTCCAGCTGTATCAGTCCGAATAGGCGGTCATCACCCTTATCGTACTGGAAATAGAACTCTTTTGCAATCTCGTAAACATTCTCGTGCTGAAGATAATAGTTTATGAATCCTTTCCAGCTTGCGTATCTTGCCCATATCAGAGTCCGTTTCATTGAATAGTCTTCATCGATCAATGCCTGGCTGTCAAGTAGCCATGCTGGAGCAGTACCTGATCTTATATCAGCGTCACTGTAGAATGCTTTCTTGCCATCATTTGAAAGTGCAACAATACCGACCTGTTCCGTATAGAACTTTGTTATGAATATGGTCGGCATCTCAAGCTTTACCGGAGCGAACCAAACAGGTTCGCCGTTGTCATCATGAGTCAATACTGTGTCTCCATAATTGAAATATGGGTGGCTCAACCAATAATTTATGTTTACATCCCTTATCTTTCCTGAGAATATTATCTGGTATGCTAAAGGTAGCAGTCCTTTCCTTTCCTCAGAGTATTCCATTGTCGCTTCTACCTTTGTCCTTTTTGATGGGTTCTGCGCATCAACCAATATGTATGCAGGTGACGGGTTGCCCATGTTGACAAGCCTTGTCGGTTCGTAGCCGATCACCCAGTTAAGCGTGTTGTCTATCGGATAGATACCGTCCCAATCTGCAGACAGTTTCCAGCCGGTCTCAGTGACCATGGTCTTTGGGATCTGGAGTGCATATTCTTGAGATACTAGACGCATGTCTTTTATGTGACTCCATTCAATGTCTTTTACACCTGTGTCTGTCTCAGGACTCACCACTACTATCTCCGCATTGTCCATCTTGTACCATTCAACTTCCATGGGCGGTGCAAATATTGTTGCTGATATGTTCAGGAAAAATAGTATCAGGACCAATGCAGTTATTATGTTTGTCTTCGGTTTTTTCAGTTTTACCTTTGATTCATCCTCAGTTATCATTGCTGCCAGATTATCCAGGCCTATGCTTTTTGAGAGGCCTATCAGGAATATGCGCAATATGACTGCGAATATGAGTGCACCTGTAGAACTTATGCTCACAAGAACAATACCTACTATCCATGAGAACAGGATGTCCCTTATCAGACCTTTCTTGCCGAAATTGCTTGTGATACCAAATACAGCGATACCACCTGCCAGAAGTGCCCAGAGGGTGTAGAAACCAACAAATCCTAGATTTGTGAAAATATCAATCCATAACATAAATCAGTATTGGAATTTTGATGTTTATATATTGGTTGTAGAATGTGTCTGTCTGGATTAGATTACCCGCGCAATAGAGACTATATATAATACTAAAAATATCACGCCGTCATATTGTGTTAACTTTTTTCGGACTGTCACCATATACAGAAGTAAAGTCAGGATTATGAGGATCGGCATGGCGGTGAGGTAAAATGATCTTATGACTGGTATTGTTGCTAGGGTCGCCATTGAGCCGAATACGACAAATGTATTGAACAGGTTCGACCCGATTATGTTTCCTACTGCAAGACCATGATGCTTCTTTTTCATCGCGATAAGTGATGCTGTAAGTTCGGGGAGGCTTGTGCCGATCGCTATGAATATGAAACCGAATGCGCTTTTTGATATACCTAACGCAGTCAATATGCTTATTCCTGATGAGATGAGATAATTTGCGCCGACTGTCAGTGCGGCAAGGCCTACAAGCAGTAAGATTATGTCCATATTTTTTGCAGTCTCTGTTGTTTCTGTCTGTTTTTTCTTGCGAGATGTGATTGATTGCACTATATATATTGTGTACAAGCCTATGAAAATCAGACCTTCTGTAAATGTCAGCATGTAGTCTGCAAACGCAATCATAGTTGCAATGACGGAAAACATCAGGAAATATATGTCCTTTTTGATCACATCACACCTGATGCATCTTGAATATAGGATTGCAGTGATACCCAATACCATGCCTATGTTTGCGATGTTCGAACCGATTATGTTTGAGACTGCAATCGCGGGGGTGCTCTGGTGGACTGCACTCAAAGAAGATGCCAGTTCCGGCAGACTTGTGCCCACTGCAACTATTGTAAGGCCTATCAGGAACTCTGAGATTCCGTACTTCTTTGCTATCTTAATTGCGCTGTCTGTTGTGATGTCTGCGCCTTTGATTACTGCCAGAAGTGAGATGATGAAGATTATGATGTCAAACATGATAATGATTTGATGGATAAAGATATATATACGAGATAAATGTAATAAATATTATGAGTTTTATCAAGAAACTGTTAGGTCTCGAGAAAGAATATGTCTGTAATGTGTGCGGTGAAGTATTTACAAACTTAAGGGCATTTAAGATACATGAGGCTAATCATAAGATAGAAAACAGTGATAATAATTAATGTTCCAAATGTTTGGTTCTAATTTATATCTTTTACCATACAAGTTCTGATTATGAAAAAGCAATTCATCTCTGATATCTCCTCTGACGGGAAAAAGGTCGACAGTCTTTTTGCGCTCAAGTTCAAGAAACCGCCCGTCGATTACAAGAATAACAAGCAGGGCAAATGGTTTGAGATGCGTCTTGCCGACAAGACAGGTGAGATGACTGCCAAATATTGGGGCAATGACGAGCTTAAAACTCTTGAGATCTATGAATCTTTTTCTAGAGGCTGTGTTGTCGCGCTTTCGGGTACTGTGCAGGAATATCCTAAAGGTAGCAATAATTTTTCTATATCTGTCGATAGTGCGCTTGATACTTTAAGGGTCTGTAGCGCTGACGAATATAATGTCGCGGATTTTGTTGCAACTACTTCAAAAGATGTCGGTTCTATGCTGGTTGAAGTCCGTGCAATCCTTGAGAGTGTTGAAGATAAAGACCTGTCACGGCTTATTAAGTTGTTTGTTTCTGATAAGACCTTTATGGACCTTTTTTCTAAGACACCGGCTGCGATGGAATACCATCAGAACTATGTCGGTGGTCTTCTTGAGCACACACTCAATGTCATGAAGATATCTGACAATGTCTGCGGACTGTATCCTGAACTTGACCGGGACCTTGTGGTATGCGGGGCGTTCCTGCATGACATCGGTAAGATGAACGAGCTTGAACTTTCCGGAACATTGATCGGTGTGTCTCATGAGGGTATGCTTATAGGACACACTGTCATAGGTCATGACATGGTTTCTAAAAGGATTGCTAAAATTGATGATTTTCCTGAGACCCTTAAACTGAAACTGTTACATATCGTGTTGAGTCATAATGGTAAGAAAGAATATGGTTCACCTAAAGTTCCGCAACTGCCTGAGGCTGTAGTCGTGCATTATGCAGACGACTGCGATGCAAAAGTGGATATATTCTTGAGGCTCAAGCGAGAGGCCAATACTGATGACTCATGGATATGGGACAAGAAGATAAAAGGACATGTGTATCTGGGATGAGATATATTAATTGTTTCCAAAAATGTTTAATGTGGTTTGGATTAATTTATAAACAGCAATAAATAATAAAAACTATGGGATTGATTTCTAATTTACTGTACCCACCAAAAACTTTCTTTTTAAGGAATATGAAACTGTTGATGAACTTAATATACCTCAAAAAGTATATGATAATATATTATCTACCGTTGATACTT
>DAOVHT010000088.1 GCA_030671745.1 Candidatus Nanohaloarchaea archaeon | reverse complement strand
GAACTTGAATCAAAAGAAGTTGCAGAGACATATCTTGAGATCTCAACAACAAATATTGATATTGGAGACCTTGATTACAGCATCACAATCAATTCAGAAAATGCTCAAGATACCGCATATGGCACAATAACAGTTGAGCAGTGCTACACTGCAGAGATCATAGCAGACAAGACAGAAACAACAGTTTGTCCTGGTGCATCAACCGGTTTTGAAGTCGAGATAAAGAACACAGGCAAAAAAGAAGACACATACACAATCGCAGCAAACAAAGGATCTCTCTCTGATACAGAGATCACTCTTGATGCAGATGAAAGTGAAACAATACTTCTTGTTATAGAGACTGAAAAGACAGACGCAGAAGACAGTAACATCTTATTGACAATCAACTCAGAAAGAACTGATGACAGCAAAGAATTCATCGTATCTATGAAAGAATTCGATACATGTTACGGTCTAAGTGTAACAAGCGATAGTGATTCAATCTTTGCTGAAGAATTGAAAGGATACCTATACACACTGACAATCAAAAATGATGGTGAATTCGAAGCAGGATACACAGTATCGATCGATGGTCCAAAATGGACAACAGTCAACCCTGAGACAATATTCCTTACATCTGGAGAATCAACAGAGATATATGTCTACGCATCCCCCGAATATGACACTGCAGAAGGAACATATTCAATAACAGTCAGTGTAGAATCAGACCAAGGAACAATCCTTGAAAAAGAACTTACATTTGCTTTCAAGTCAGAAGAGACTGTTGCACCGATAACTGAAAAAGTAACAATTGCAGATGACAAGACGGAAGAACCACAAGACACAGACAAAGAAGAAAAAGAATTCCCTACAAACATACTGACTGCAATAATTGTTGGCATAATAATAATTCTTCTTATTATCTTCGGTCCTGAACTTCTAAAAGAAGACGATGAGGACAAAAAAGAAGATAAGAAAGAAGAAAAAAAGAAAGCTGACAAGACTGAAAAAAAGTCTACTTCGACAAAGAAAGCGGAAATGAAAAAAGAGGACAAGAAAAAAGCTGAAACAAAACCTGCTGAAACAGAGACAAAAAAAGACACAAAGAAAAAGGCAGAAGTTAAGAAAGCAAAGGCAAAACCAAAAAAGAAAGCTGTCCGCGAAGAGAGAAAAGAAGACATCAAACAGATTTTAGATAATATCTAAAACCTATCTTTCTCTTTTTTTATTTTTTTAACATTTATTTCTATTCAAATTCTTCTTCACCAAGACCTTCAACACTGATGATTGCACTGTTGTCAATAAAATAGTTGTATTCAAACTTCATCCTAAGATCAAGATTAAGCTCAGGAGTGTCAAATGATGGCACCCCACAAGTCACAGGAAAATCTGCAGTGGGTGGACCTGAAGCAGGTATCTTGAAATACAGCTCACGAATCCCTAGATCACATTCACTAGACCCTAAAGTGATAGTTATCTTATCATGAAGCGTAAACATGTCAAGGACATTATTTTCCCATTCAAATGCAGTAGCACAATCATTACCCGTTATTGTACCGCCGCCACGATCAACAAGCTTTGCCCTGAATGTCAATTCATCACGTTCTTTAAGGATCATAGGCTGTTCAGTCGTCATCACGACTTCAAGTGGTCCTGCCGTAGTAGACAAGACTATAGGGTGCATTTTAATATCACCATCTGCATTCCTAGAAATATATTCCTCTTCATCCAGAACTTCAATCTTGGCAATAGCTGTTGTTTCATAAGGATAACATACACGAACACCTGCAGAATACTTAAATATCTGTCCTTCTGGAAGGTCGAGAGGAGCAGTCAGCACCCATGATATATATGCAGACTCACCATGAGTATCAAGACTTTTGACTGGTGACATGAGCGAATCGATTATAAGAACTCTGGGATCCCCAGAAGCCATCTCAGCACCACTGTAACTTATATCCACCACACCATCCTCATCATCGACAAACCATTCATTCTCGCCTCGACTCAGACCATAAAGATAGACATAGATGTCATCTGCATCTTTAGCACCAAGATTCTGCATCTCAACAGATAGGATTGAAGGGATACCGCTATATACTTCATCAGATGAAAATCCGAATGACTGTATCTTTATCCCATCACCATAACCCGAAAAACTTGTAGATGCACTTCCGGTCGAATAAGTATCACCTGTACACCCGGACAACAACAGTACAACAGCCACAATGAGATATAGACTGAAATGACGATTAGAACTCATACTAATTCTTGTATCTTGTGCATTTAAATAGATTTGAGAAAAAAATCAAAAAAACAGATGAAAAATAATGATAGAATAAAAGAAAAAGAAAGATATGATTACTCTGAGATGTAATCAACTGTTATCTTCGTATCAGAACTTACATAATACTTGTATTCAGCAATAGCCCGTATATGATACTCTCTTGTAGGCTGATTACGATCAATAGGTATAGAACATCTCATCTCTGCCTGACCATTAACTAATTTGACAACCTTAGTGCAATCAGTTGTAATGGTATCGCCATACAACTCATGAGACGTACCATCAAGCACTATGCCTTCAACCTCGATGCTTATATTGACCTTATTCCTATCCATACTATCTGGTGTCGATTCACAGACAATATCAGTTGTTGTCGAGAAACCGCCACCCACATCAGTAATCTTGAAAACGACAGGAATGGTTGAACCTCTTGCCACAATTGATGCTTGTCCACCTAGATTTATATGTATAGGACCTGCAGTATTAACATTTTCGACTGCACTGCTGCTTTGCTGTATCCTCATCTCTTCCTTAGAACTAGATGTGATTGTTGAAAGCATGCTTGTCTTGTATGGGTAACATACTCTTGTATAGAATGTATAAGGTGTCGATTCACCTTCTTCAAGTTCGGGAGCAGTAAGTGTTACATCAAAAGTTGCAACGCCACCAGGCATACCCATATCTGGTTGCGGTGGAAGGAACTCATCATTAGGTATTTTCCAAGCACCCTCTAAGGTTATAGACGACATATCACTAGCTGTTGTTTTTGGCTCTAACGATAATGAATTTTCAACCACACTCCAATGTTTATCATTGGTTGATATGGTCTGCCCATATATGAAAACAAAAGTATCATCTGTTACTTGTTTCTGTCCCTGATTCTCAAGGACAAGACGCAGATTTATATCTTCATTATGATATACGGCTGGCGTATCAAACATGAATTCAGTTACTACGACACCAACATCAGATGCTCCTGATACTGAATCCCCATTACCTGTGCACCCAAGCACAAAAACAGTCATAAAAATAACCATATAAACAAACATTTTCCTGATATTTAACGACATTATATCACCGACTAACAATAATAACTTTGTATCCCTCTATATATATAATTTTTGGTTATGAAACCGAAAAAACAACATTTATGGCTTGACAGTTACCTGGATACTATCTGTAACTGTATATGTATACTCCGCCACAGCCTTAATCTTGTAAGCAGTAGCAATCAATACATTTTCATTTGGTGGTGTAAACATACAAGGTATCTGATTAGAACCTCCATTACGGATCTCAAGATTCTCTACCTTATCAAGATCACAATCAGAACCAGAAACATAATTTATCTCATCAGGAAGTATCAATTTAAGACTTTTGACTTCAGCAAGACCATCACCTACATTTTCAATATTTATAGATGCAGTCCAAGCATAATTATCCATCGCAACAGGTTGATCCACATCAGGAACAATGTTTATCTTCAAAGGTCCGTCGGTTGCAATATTGCTTCCCAAAAGATACATATTTTTCTTTGTATAAAAACTTCTCAATATCTCAAATGGTGTTGCAAAATAAACATAAGTATTTGTTGAAGCATTAGCATCATAAGACAGTTGAGACATAAAATTACAGGTGATTCCTGCATCAGTTACTATATCTAACCCCGGAGCTTTCATCCTCCATTCAAAAAACTGCAAAGCACTAGGATTAATATTAATCTCATTAGGTGTGCCAACCGGCTTAGGATTCATCTTAAATGAACTTCTAGGATCATCAATAATGAATATATCAGAACAATAATCATAAAGAACATTGTCTCCATCATAACTGCCAGAATCATCAACTTTAAGTGTTACAGCATTATTACCTATGTTCTCAGCTTCAAGACGCAATATGAATGCCCTGTCAGGAGTCAGTATTTCAGAAGGGATAATTTCAAAAGCATTTAATGAAAGGATATCCTCAGCAAGTATCTCAGTCTCTTTATTCCCCGAGACAGATGAACCACCAGATGCACCACCCTCATCAGTACAACCACTCACTAACATTACAGAAAAAACTAAAAAAATAATCATCTTATTCATAATATCTATTTAGGGCTGCCTTGTTTATATATTCGCCCCAATTATAAGGGTTAACAGGAATCAATATCGGTAAAATTCCCAGTATTAAGGATAAAAAGTCCGTCATAAATGTATGTATACTCTATATG
>DAOVHT010000072.1 GCA_030671745.1 Candidatus Nanohaloarchaea archaeon | reverse complement strand
TTTATGATCATCTATTCTCTGATTTTTCACGGCACATGGTGCCTAATCATTTTATTTCTGCATCTTTTGAAATGCCTACTAAAACTGGCTCTCTCTAAAATTAGTATGATGTTTATGTGCTTCGATCTGTATGTCTTTAATATTCCTGGATCTTTTCATTTTTCATCAAAAAATCAATCCGGTTTACCCTCTATTATTTGACGCACATATGCCTTTTTTGTACAATTTTACGCGCCTGTATCTGTTTTTATGGTTTGTCTTGCATTTGCTCAATCTGTTTGCTGTTCTTTCGGAGGTCTTTGTATTGCTTATGTGATTTCTTTTTCATTCTTGCCTACTTTTTATTATGTTACGTAAGCTGCTCTTGCTATCGTTTTTAATCGCACTTACATAACTTACGTAAGTCATTTTTCTCTTCGGCATATTCTTGTTCTTTTGCGCATCTATTGTTATTGCTACTGTTTTTCACTAGACTTACATTACTTACATAAGTCCTCTTTAGGTCTTGGCTGTTCTGCTTATGTTCTGTTCCAGCTATTATTGCTATCGTTTTCAGACCTGCTTACATAACTTATATAAGTTGTTTATGTCGTTCTGTATCCCCTCTGCACTCGCTTTTTTGCATCCTGTACAACTGCTTATATAACACTTACATAACTTACACAACTACTTATATAACTCTTATATAACACTTACGTAAGTCTCTTTATATTCTCTTAAAAAAGCCGAAATTCGGGCATCTCTCGCATTATCGCTTACGTAACGCTTACATAACTCTTACGTAAGTTCTTCTACTGCTTACGTAATGCTTATGTAAGTCCTAAAACTAAAGAATAAACACTTGCATATTGTCTGCACCGCATCATTATTGCCACTCGGACAAACCTTTAAAAGGTTAATGATATAAATGCCAATGTTTAAATTATACAAGGTAGATAACAAATGCCAGATGATAGATCAGCGTACACTAGAGGGCACAGCCAGACGTCAGCCCGTGGCCACCAGCCTACAGTCTTTTGCAGTTACTGCGGCAGAAAAGTGCCAAAGCATAAATGTTTTATTCAATACAGTGGGTTTCACATAACTGATCCGGTACTTAGAAAAGAGATAAACCGAAATCAGGTAAGTGCTGGAACAAACAAGATGTATGCATGTCCGGCATGTGCAAGGCATCGTGGTATCATAATGAAGAGGGATCAGACAGGACGTATGGTCTCAGTAAAGAAGAAGTCCGGCAAAAGATTATAGGGATAATACCTCTTTTGTGAGACTTTTTGATTTGGGTGATAAGTATACCTTTGAGAGGTTGGTTGAGGCAGAGATTAAATAAGGCAAATAGTGCTGCCCAACCATATGATTTCTCAAAAGAGCTTGATTCTTTTAACATAGGTGATGTAGAAACTCCAATATTTCATGACATCCCGGATGATCTAGAAAAACTAGACATAAAATATCCACTTATTCCTCCCTTCACATTCGCTTCAATAAAATGGAATGTGGCATCTAATTCTTTAGTGTATTCAGTGATAGAGCCCTCTCTTGAACAATGGGATAGGGAAATCTATGATGAGCTAGAAGAGACATTATCTGATATGCTTGACATCAAACTTAGTCAACTCAAATCAAAAGATGATCTATTCAATTATCTTAAGGAAAATGTGAGAGGTATCATAATAAAGAAAGGCATTGTCTTGCGAAAAGGCGAGATAACACGAATCATGTATTATGTTTTCAGAAATTTCGTGGGCTTAAATGAGATAGAACCCTTGATCCATGATTCTTTTATTGAGGATATCGGTTGTGATGGTGTGCATGTACCACTTTTTGTGCTTCACAAGAAGTTTGGGTCAATCAAGACTGATGTATATTTCAAGAATATAGGTTCTCTTTCATCATTTGTAGTGAAGCTTGCAGAACGTTGCGGAAGGTACATAAGCTATGCGGAACCGCTCCTTGACGGGTCGCTTCCTGATGGTTCCCGGGTTCAGGCGACATATTCAAAAGATGTGACTACAAACGGTCCGACATTTTCCATAAGGAAATTCTCATCAACACCGTTCAGTATTGTTGATATGATCAATTATGGTACAGGCTCAATTGACTTGTTTGCTTATCTTTGGTATCTTGTAGAGCATCAGAAAAATTTCCTGATCTGCGGTACGACTGCAGCAGGAAAGACATCTTTATTGAACTCTCTTGTGTGTTTTATACCTCCTCAGGAGAAGATAGTTTCAATAGAGGATACAAGAGAGCTTCATCTGCTTCATGAGAATTGGATTCCTTCGGTCACACGACAAAGTTTCGGTGCAGGCAAAGAGAAATATGGTGAAGTGACCATGTTTGACCTTCTTAAATCCTCATTCAGGCAGAATCCGGATTATGTTATTGTGGGTGAAGTCCGTGGTGTTGAGGCATCTGTACTGTTCCAAGGTATGGCTTCAGGTCACGCGTCATTGAGCACTATGCACGCAGGTTCAGTCGACGAAATAATCCAGCGTCTTACAACACCGCCGATAAGCTTGTCTGCAGGTCTGATCAATGCTCTTGATGTGGTTATCTTTGTCCAGCATGCAGGACGATTCGGTATCAATGCAAGGCGTATAAGGGAAACCGATGAGGTCTCAAATGTTGATGTCACAAATCTTAAAGCAGATTCCATAAAGACATTTTCATGGCAACCCTCAACCGATGATTTCAAGTCCCAGCACAGTCTTCTTGTAGAGAAGTTAAGCATAGATTATGGTATTCCTACAAAAAAGATAACAGACGAGATACGAAACAGGTCTATGGTTCTCTTCTGGCTTTACAAGAACAACATACACAACTATGACGATGTCGCTTTATACATATCTAAATACTATATGGATAAAGACAAGGTCCTTTCCATGATCTCAGAGAAGACGTATCATACAGAACGCGGAATATTCACAAACAAGGCATATAAAGATCTAAAAGACAAGACTTCATTTTCATCAAAACCCATAATCGGGGATTTAACTTATGCCAATTCCGATACAACTGATAATCCTGACAAAAAGTCAGATAAAACCGATAACACAGTGGCTAAAACACCACACGCAAATAACAAAGATGTGTCTCCTGACACAAAAACAGATTCTAAGAATCCTCCAAAACTACCGTCCTTTAAGATCTAACAATTTAACTTTTTTCTTAATGATATGGCTTGATTTTCTTTTAACTATAAAAACCCCTTTGACAAAAATAATGTTAGTGTCTGTAATGTCAACAAAAAACGAATCTCACAAAATCCGAAAAAAAGAGACAACTTTAGAGGATGAAGAAAATCATCTTGAGCAGTTGAGACAGCGTCTTAACCAGCTTGGGCTATCAGAAGAAGGCACAAAAAGATCAAATGAAAAAACTAATCTGCACATTTTATTTAATGGGCTGATCGCTTCAAGAAGCACAGAGCAATTATATACCGCATTCGGAAAATACTTATATTCAAAAAAGTCACCATTTTTCAAGAAATTAAATTCTGCATTGGTATCCTCTGATTATGATTCTGTCGTAGAGATCTATATAGGTAAGATGTTCTTATTCTCCTCTATGTCATTCATATTTTCATCACTTTTTTTTGGCACTGCACTCGTTTCAGGATTACTTGAGTTAGATATAATTTATTTGCTGTTTCCGATAATCATTTCTATTTCAATTTTCTTGATGATGTTTTATGTGCCTTTTGAGAAGACATATTCTAAAAAGAAAAGTTTAAACACAAATCTACCATTCGCATTGACGCATCTTTCAGCCATTGCATCCTCAGGAACTCCACCTGAAGAAGCATTCCGTATCATGTCTGAATTCAAAGAATTTGGCGCGATAACAGATGAGATGTCAAACATAACTAAACGGATTGATATCTTTGGTGAGGACATAACTATAGCATTGAAACATGTGATCTCAACAACACCATCTGAATCATTCCGTGAGATATTGGGCGGTATATTGACGATTACACAGACTGGCGGTAATCTGGATTCATATCTTACTGAGATGGCAGACATTGCCATGTTTGATTACCGGTTATCGCGAGAGAAGTATCTCGCCGCCCTTTCAACTTATGCGGACATGTATACTGCACTTTTGATTGCAGCACCACTATTTTTAGTGTCTATACTTGTTGTGATGAACATAATCCCAAATACATCCTTACCGGGAGGTATGGATATAATGACAGCATTATCAATAGGTGTATATGGGCTGATCCCTCTATTGAATCTATTATTTTTAGCATTCATAACATTCACTGCACCGGAGATGTGATCTATGGGGAAGTCAAATAAAGAACAACCTAGTATGGTCAAGAAGAAGATAGACATGATCCTTGCTATGTACGACCGAAAAGCATTGACTTCCGCACTCACAATCTCGGTTAGCAGCCTTATGCTCCTTATATTCAATCATTTTGTATTATCTCAATTTTTACTGCCTTTCATGACAATCTTCATAATGCTTTTTTCAGTGATTGGTGTTGTTGTACCTTTGATATCATTGCAATATAGACATTTTCAGAAAATGAAAAATATAGAATCCAATTTTCCGAATTTCATAAAAGCAATTTCAGAAGGATTATCAAGCAACATGTCACTTCCTCAATCAGTTAAGTATGCAGCAAAAAGCAATTTTGGTGAACTGTCTCCCTACATAAACCGTATGGTCTCTCAGATGTCTTGGGGTATCTCTTTTGAACAGGCATTCCGTGGTATGGCTGAATCAATAAACAACCGTCTGATAACAAGAGCAACATCAACAATAATTGAAGCCCACACTTACGGTGGGAAAATATCAAATGCGATGACTGCAATCGGTAGATCCATAACTGACATTGAAAAATTACGACGTGAGAGAATCTCAAGCATATCGAGCCAGATGATGCAAGGTTATATCATATTTTTTGTATTTATCGGTGTCATGATAGGTCTTGTGGTATTTTTACTGCCTATTTTAGGGTCTGATGCATTAGGTGGTACCGGTGCAGCTAATGCGAACCTGGTTGCTCAATACACAGTAAAATTCAGACACCTGTCCGTGATCCAAGGATTCTTTTCAGGCATAGCAATCGGAAAACTTTCAGAAGGCTCAATATCTGCAGGATTCAAGCATGCTGCAATAATGTCATTTATCGGTTATGCTGCCTTATTGCTTGCCACTCTCTAAAAAACTATTTATATGGGTCTTACCCAAAACATATTAAGTGAT
>DAOVHT010000067.1 GCA_030671745.1 Candidatus Nanohaloarchaea archaeon | reverse complement strand
ATTCAGGAGACTCTTCAACCACTATGCGCTGGACATCTATCATCTTACGGTTTATCAGCTGGAAACCGCGCTTGTTGCCGCATTCACACATGTAAGGTTTTTCGAGGGTATCCTCCTCCTGAAGCATGGCTATCTTCTCACCGCAGGACTGGCATTCCCAGGTCGCAAATGTTATCTCAGGACGTACCTCACTTGCCTGCTTGATCAGACCCTCGACACCTATGAATTTTGAAAGATGATAGCTTCGCAAGTTCTTTATCATGATCTTTTCAGTGTCGGGGATATCCATTATCCTTAAAGGTACCTTTTTTTCCAGTTCCTCAGTACCAAGGTCTATGTTTGACATGGCCTCTTCTGCGGCCTGAAGACATTCTTCAGGCTTATCTAGAAAATGATCGAAAAGTTCAGGATCAAAACGTTCAAGTGTCTCATAGGGTATCACTAGAGGTTGTGACTCCTGGACAGCTTTCAAAAGCTGTTTGTAACATATGTCTGTCAGAAATATTTCAAATTTTTTCAATACATCAGAGTAGTCCATAGGACTTAATAATTATATAGATTAATTTAATAAGTCTTGTTGACACTTACGACTGTAAAAGTTAAAAAATTAAGAAAAAATGAAGTGAAAAGGTAATTATTCAACCAATTTTTCATCCAGAGGTTTTGCATCGACTGATTCATCTTCGATTGATTCAGCTTCAACAGAGCCATCATCACCAAGATCTATGTCTATAGCGCTCAGATTGCTTCGTAGCTTGATGACGCTTTCCTCAATCATCTCGTGACTCTTTGCACCTGTGCAGATCACTTTTCCTGACTTGAAAAGAAGGAATACTACTTTTGGACCATCCAGACGATAGACAAGACCCGGGAACTGTTCCGGTTCGTATTCTGTGCCTTCAAGATCGAAAGCTATCTTGTTCAGATTAAGTTCAGTAGGGAAAAATGTTGATGCGACCATGTTCTGGATAGTTAGGTCATTCACCGCGGTCACTTCTGGATCTATTCCTTGGATGTCTTTCAGTAGATTTGCAACGGCTTCATGAGCCTGAGCAACTGACTTTGTCCCCGTGCAGACAATCTTTCCTGAATTGAATATCAGGGCGGCAGCTTTTGGGTTCTCTAACCGGTACACAAGACCTGGAAACTGTTCTGGTTCATACTCTGTGCGGTTAAGACCGACAGAAAGACGGGTCAGTGGTACTTTCTTGTCAAAACCACCTGAAGCGACAACATTGTGAACTTTTATGTTTTTAGGCATATCATATTCCTCCAAAGAGCAGATTCAATCCCCCGAAAAAATCTGCAGGTTTTCCTCAAAAAATCCAATGCTGTAATATGTGAGTATATAAAGGTTTTTCTTTTAATTGTACGGAAATGTTTATAAACTTATGGTGCCTAAAGATTGTGCACCCGATAGTGATAAAATAGGTAAATGTGTGATTATTTAGTGTGTAAAGAAATCAATAATTCTGTCGAATGAAAAATAGATCGATGCAAAATATAAAACAGATAAGACATAATTATTGCAAGTGATCACATGAGAAATATTGAAGTTGAATCCCGGGCTTTTCTTTCTGAAGACGAATATGCGCGTCTTATCAGTTTTATGGAATCGAATGCGGAACACGTCAAAGATGATGAACAATCTACATTTTATCTCTCTGGAGAAAATGATGTGCGCCTGCAAAAGAACAGTTTCGGTGCGAAGATCATACGGAAAGGCGGGAAGATACATGATGATTACAGAGAAGAGATTGAAGTCAAATTCAAGAAAGAAGATTTCGATAATATGGTGGCAGTGGTCTGTGCTGCCGGACCTGAAATCGAGATCAAGTGGTTTCGGAGGCGAAAAGAGTTTTTGTGGAAAGGGACTAAAATTTGTATTGATAAAACTAAAGGATACGGGAATATTATTGAGATTGAGATACTGTGCGGTGAAGATGCGGTTTCTGATGCGCGAAAGAAGGTGGGTGAGCTCATGAAAGAGTTGGAGGTTGCGCAGACACCCAGATATGTCTTTGAGGAAAGGTTCAATCATTATAAGAAAAACTGGAGACGGCTTGTCGGGGATTGAAGATAAATATGCCATAATATATAGAAAGCTTTATATAGTTTCGATACTATATATTGGAGTCTATGTTTTATTTTAATTAATAAAATTTAGAAATTGTGCTTTTTCTTTTGCAGAAAGGTCTGACCTGAACAGACATAGATATGCACAATCAGATTACGGGAGAGAGATCAATATGAATGAAAAAGAGATAAGCTTTATGAAAAATATGGCAATGCAAAGCGGTAATACACGGGAACTCTTGAGGCTTTCAAAGATAATGAGGCTTCATGGGTTTGACAATATGGATTCTGATGTGGCTGAGACAGTCACATCATTTTAGTTCTTTTCATCTATAGGATATAATGATCAAAAGACAAATATGCCCATGAAACACTTAAAAAAAGGGATAAGAGTCATAGGTTTTGATGACGGACCCTTCAAGCACAGGCAGAAAGAAGATGCGCTTCTTGTGGGAGTCATGATACGGACAAAAGAGTACGTTGACGGTGTTGTCAGCGCGAATATTGCAGTTGACGGCCTTGATGTCACTGAAAAGATAATATCTCTTGTGAACAGGCCGAAATATATCAACCAGGTGCAGCTCATCATACTCAACAGCATAGCATTTGCAGGATTCAATGTTGCAGACATACAAAAGATAAATGAGGAGACAGGGAGACCTGTCATCGCAGTCGTGAGAAAGAAGCCGGACACTGACAAGTTCAGGAAAGCGGCAGCCAAATTGCCTGATTTTGAGAGGAGGCTCAGGATAATCGAGAGAGCCGGCGAGGTCAAGATGGCGGATCTCGACGGGAAGACACTCTATTTCCAGAGCGCAGGCATAACTGATGAAGATGCTGTGATGATGCTGAAAAAGACGCGGAAGAGGAGCGCAATACCTGAGGCGGTGCGGATCGCACACATAATCGCGTCAGGCATCGTTGACGGTGAGTCGCGAGGCGGGGCATGAACCAGAAATGTAATGTATATATAGCAGAAAAGCACAAATTAGCAACATGGAAATAAATCTTAATATTGAAAAGAAACATTTCATTATAATCTCTATTTTTCTAGGACTCATTGTCCTTACACTTGCGACAGATATGATTACTGCTGCAGTGGTGCCTGTAGTCGGAGGTGTTTGGCATCCGTTGTCAGGGATATCCGGAGATGGAGGCATTACTTCAATCGATAACGGTAGCGGGTACATCAGGGCAGACGCCATTGAAGGTGGCAGTTCCAATAATATCATTCAGTATGCAGAAGATGGTGATGCATCAAACAATGCAAGACTTTATGTATATCTTGAAACAATACCTACAACAGCCAAATTAACAGTATTAGCTGAACATTCAAGAAGTATGGGCGGAGACCCTACCAGATTACCAACAGGGATCATATTAGCCAATAGTCTGAAAAGCACAGAACAAACAACAGATTATGGATGGACTGAAGATTGGGGTTCAGGACAAGATTTTGCCAGAAGTACACACACACATGCATTCAAGTACATCTACAACCACACACATAAAAATGGCATATACAAGGAAGATGGAGGTAAACTACCAACAAATTCAAAGATATATATAAATGGTGTTGATAGAACTTCTGATATTGTATGGACTACACAAAATCCAACTTTCGAAAAAGAAAAAATGATTGATAGATATAATATTAAACAATATTTGCAAATTGGAGACAATTGGATTGAAATCGGAAGTGATCAAGCATTTAAGTCTAGATTTTATCTTGAGATTAATTAGATAACTTTTTTTCAAATTCATTTAGTTCTTCTTTTATTCTGAATCAAAATTCTATATATATATAGCAGAATAAGACATATTAACATTATGGAAATAAATCTCAACATTGAAAAGAGACATTTCATTATAATCTCTGTTTTTCTAGGACTCATTGTCCTTACACTTGCAACAGATATGATAACTGCTGCAGTAGTGCCTGTAGTAGGAGGGGTTTGGCATCCGTTGTCAGGGATATCGGGAGATGGAGGCGTGACATCTATTGATAACGGTAGCGGGTACATCAGGGCTGATGCGATTGAAGGTGGTGGCAGTGGTGTGCCAACAGGAGCAATCATAATGTGGGTTGGAACTCTTGCGAGCATCCCTTCAGGTTGGCAATTCTGCAATGGTACCGGCGGAACACCAAATCTGACGTCAAGGTTTGTGCGTGGGACTGCTGATGGTGTTGATCCAGGAAATACTGGCGGAGAAGATGAACACAAATTGACTGTTGCTGAGATGCCGAGCCATACACATGGGATCAATGTGCGTTATGATAGTACTGGAAATGGACTTTATGCAGAAGGATCACCATTAGGTGTAATCAGTACTTATAATACTAACCCAACAGGTAATGACGTTGCGCACAACAACATGCCTGCATTTTTTGAGGTCGCATTCATCTGCAAGATATGAGAATCAGATTATATTTTTGATGTGAACACCCTTACTTTTTTTATGACGGACTTTTCATCTATTGTCTTTAAGACTCGGTTTTCCATCAGGACTTTGCCGTTGACTATTGTTGTATCTACACAGGCGCCAGTTGCTGAATATACAAGATTTGAGATTGGGTTGTGATTAGGCACCATTGTCGTGTCGTTTAGGTCGATTAAGATTATGTCGGCGCGCTTTCCGAGTTCAATAGAACCTATCTTGTCTTCAAGACCTAGGACTTTTGCGCCGCCGATCGTTGCGAGATCCAGTACTTGTTGCGCTTTTGCTGTTTCCGGGTCGTTGCCTGCAAACTTGTGGAGGAGTGCGCACACTTTCATCTCGCCGAAAAGGTCAAGGGAATTGTTGCTTGCCGAACCGTCTGTGCCAAGACTAGTAGGTATTTCTGCGTTTAATATCTTTTTTAATGGCATTGCGCCACCTGTTGCAAGTTTCATGTTTGAGGTCGGGTTGTGGGAGATTCTTGCGCCAGTCTTTTTTATTAAATCGATTTCATTTTCTGATAAGTGGCAGGCGTGTGCAAGGATTATGTTCTTGTCCAGGAAACCTATTTTATTAAGATATTCTACCGGGCGCATGCCTTTCGCTTTTATCGAATCGTCTATCTCTTTTTTGGTCTCTGAAACATGGATGTGAATCGGAAGATTATTTTCTTTTGCTAGAAGTTTTGTCTTTTCGAGGAGGTCTCTTGAGCAGGTGTAGGGTGAATGAGGACCTAGCATCGGTCGGATCAGACCCGTCTTGTCTGATGTGAAATTTTTAAGGAAATTGGTTGCTTCTTCAATCTCGCTTTCTGTCTTTTCAGGATTGCCCAGGTCAATCATGCCGTAAGCCACAAAACCTCTGATACCTGTTGATCTTGCGGCTTTAAGTACTGCCTCTGAAGACAAGTACATGTCATTGAAGCATGTCGTGCCGGTCTTTATCATTTCAATTATTGCAAACAATGTACCATACATTACAGAGTCGTCATCAAGCTTTGCTTCGGCAGGCCATATCTTTTCCTGCAACCATCTGTCTAGTGGCATGTCGTCGCCGTAACCTTTGAAAAGTGACATGGCAAGGTGGTTGTGGGTGTTTATGAGACCAGGCATTGCAAGTTTATTTTTGCAGTCTATTGTCTTTCCATCTGTTGACAGGTTTTTGCCTATCTCCGTTATCATTCCGTCTTTGATTAGGATGTCTTTGTCTTTTAAGATATCTCGTTTATTGTCTTGGGT
>DAOVHT010000105.1 GCA_030671745.1 Candidatus Nanohaloarchaea archaeon | reverse complement strand
TGTCTGAGCCTAAACGAAGATAGCATTAATCTATTGAACCGTGATTTCTTCTTTTCATTAAAAAAATGTCCTAACTTTATCACAGTTACAAAAAGAGAGATCTATGATTTTGATGCCATGGTTGAAGCATTGGATCAAGGCATTCTAAATGGTGTGGCTGATGATTGCGGCGGCGAGGAGATAGGCGATGTAAATAATGAGTATTACAAAAGAGCGCTAGCTCACGATAAGATTCTGGTGACTCCACACATTGCCTGGTGCGCAGACATATCTGTCCATAATGGTAACAAGACTGTGATTGATAATGTCAAAGCATGGATAAATAAGAACCCGATTAATGTTTTAAAATAGAAATCAATAACAAAAAATATAAAACTTAAAAAATATCAGATTAACATGGATTTTGAAAACAAAGACTTTGAATCAAAAACATTCAAGGATGTGGACTTCTCAAATAAATCTCTACAGAATTCAAGTTTCATCGATTGCACTTTTGATAATTGCAACCTATCAAATGTTGATCTAGAAAATACCCGCCTTCAAAACATAACTTTCAAAAATTGCAAAATTTTAGGATTGAGTTTTTCAAGATGCAATAAATTCCTGATAAGTTTCAATTTTAAAGATTCATTGATCTCTCTATCTGTGTTTTCAGATCTGGACTTAAAAAATACAATCTTTGATAATTGTCAGATATTTGACTGTGACTTTTTCGAAACAAACCTATCAAGATCTAATTTTGAGAATTCCGACCTAAAAAATACTAATTTCAAGAATTCGAATCTAAGTTTTGCATCATTCAAGAATGCTAAAAATTACAGCATAGACCCGAATCATAATTTTCTTAGAAAAACAAAATTCTCGATTCCTGAAGTGATTGGTCTATTGGATGTTTTTGATATAGAATTGGGATGAGCCGACCTTAAATGTGCCGAATTCACGCATATTACCCCCATACTAAGGTTTATATTATTTGAAAACAATATACTATGGGGTGGTTTGTATGAAAAAAATAATTAATATTTTGATAGTATTACTCCTTTTTATTCCCATAGTATCTGCTCTAGAGATAAGGGAGAACGACGAGATCATAATCGAAGACCGGCTTTCAGAAAGTCTGTACGCGGCTGGCGGTTCGATAACGGTTGATGCGCCAGTAGACGGTGACATTACCGCCTTTGGCGGAAGCATTACCATTAATTCTCAAGTAGAAGATGACCTTATGGCCTGTGGTGGTGATATCTCAATAAATGCACCGGTCGGCAAGACTGCACATGTCTGTGGTGGTTCAATAAACATAAATTCCGTTATCGGCGGTGATCTGACCATCGGTGGGGGGAATATCATGATCAACGGAGACGTTGACGGTGACCTTAGGGTGATGGGAGGTAACATAGTCATCAACGGAGACATCGATGGTGACATATTGGCGGCTGGCGGAAACATAGTCGTTAACGGTCAGGTTTCAGGTAGTCTTGCAATGGCTGCTGGCGGATTGACAATCAACGGGATAATAGACGGTGATGTCAATGCCGACGCAGACAAGATCAAGTTCGGAAAGAATGCCATAGTCAAAGGAGATTTCACATACTCAAGTCCGGATGTTTCATTGGATGCACAGCAGGTTACAGGATCAATAATTGAAAAAGAAGTCGAGATTAAGACCCCCACTCTTGTTAACAGGTTCAGTTGGAATATTTTGAGTGGTCTGTCTTTATTGATTGTCGGAATATTAATTGTCCTGGCGGTTCCAAAACTATCAGACGGATTAGCCGGTAACATAAAAGATGAATTCTTGAAATCCCTGTTATACGGTCTGATAACTCTTGTAGTTGTCCCTGTACTCGCTTTACTGTTGGCTATAACTGTGATCGGCATACCGCTTTCAATAATGATCATATTATTGTATGCTATGACGATTTACCTTTCAAAAGTGTTTGTAGGATTATTTATCGGTAGATTGATCCTGAAAGATGTACATATCGTCTGGGCAACAATTCTGGGTCTATTGATTTACTTGGTCTTGGCAAACCTCCCGATCCTTGGTGGATTTGTCACATTATTGACAGTCCTGTTGGGTCTGGGAACAATCACGGTATGGGCTACGACTAAAAAAACAACTGAAACCAAGACCAAAAAACCAAAAGGTAAATAGGTATATAGTGTGGCAAAAACAGGCCTGGAAATGAACCTACACCCGAGCCGGACAGCTTATGGTCCGGACATTTTTTTCTTTTCTTATCTTTTCTGATATGTCTTATCCTGAAGAAGAACAATGAACAATAAACTCAAGATAAAGGATATAAACTATCTCTCACAGAACTAATTATGGAACTCTCTTCAGGGATCATCTTCGGTCTCATAGCAATGTTAGGATTCGGCTTGAGCACTTCTTTATCAAAGATCCCTGCAGAACGGATAGGTAGCAGAAATACAATTTTCTTCAGAGGTATTTTCATGAGCATGACTCTGTTGATTCTATTACCTTTTTTCTTGTCAAGCACAACTTTCGCATTAAAATATATGATGATAGCTTTTGCAATTTCGGTAATCGCATTCATACCTTTGTTAACATTCATCAAAGCATTGGGTCTTGGAAAGATTGGCGTGATATCACCAATTGCGAATTCCTCAGTAATATTTACAATCCTGTTTTCAATCCTCTTGTTCGGTGAAACATTGAACTCAGTAAAGTTAGGTTCGATAGTATTGATCGTATTGGGCATAATACTTGTCTCAATAGATTTCAGAGACATAAGAAATTCTAATCTCTTCAGCCTGGAAAGTGGCATACCCTATGCAATAATCACCTGCGTATTGTGGGGTCTTTTATTTTCATTATTTAAGATACCCGTCCTTGTCATAGGACCCATACTGACATCATTGATTGTAGAGATTGGGATATTGCTGATTGCCTCATCTATTGTTTTAAAAAATAGAAAAAGAATAAACATCCCTAACAAGAACACAATGACCTACATACTACTATTCTCGATATTCAGTGTATTGGGCAGTCTCTCATTTAATTGGGGTATCATGGTCTTAGAAGTCAGCATTGTAGCAGCGCTTGCCATGTCCAACCCTTTAGTATCTGTCCTGTATGGCAGATATATCTACAATGAAACGATAAGTCTCCAGCAGTATATTGCTATATCCTTTATCTTGATGGGTATAATAGCCCTATCATTTTTCTAGATGTTTGTATGTATATGGTGCCTAATATAGCATGCTTAAATACATCAAAGACCAAATGTATAACCTGATAAATTTAAGTGATGGTGTTATATATGAAAACAGGATATTATTGGTCAATGGTCGTCTTGGTGTTGGCAATCGTAGCAGTTTCAGGAATCTCGGTTGCAGTGGGGCAGGATAAGATATCTGCAAAGGTAATACCTGCAGATATATTAGTTGAAGTATCTCAGAAAGCGATAGAATCATCCCCTGAAAGAGTGATTGCGCAGACAACTTCATTTATAGACAAGGCAGTATTCAAGATGAAAGGCTGTAAAGTCCTGCATGAATTGAATGATGAGACAGTCTTGAGATGTCCGCCCGGTGTGGCTTTAGGATTGAAGGATGTCAGAGAGGACAGGATATTTCAGATAGTGGATCTTGAGGCTGATATGCAGATCGGTGCTGATTCTGTCTGGGCACAAGGTATTTATGGTGATGGTGTAACTGTTGCTGTATTGGATACAGGTGTTGATATTGATCATCCTGAATTGAATGGTAGCATTATAGGTTGTGAAACATTTGCAGGTGGAACTTGTGATGATGAGCATGGCCATGGTACGCATGTATCTGGAATAATAACTGCTGATGGTGTCGACACTGATGCTATGGGTGTATCTCCTGATGCAGGGATCTATATGTATAAGGTCTGTGGTTCTGATGGTTCATGTTTTGAGTCTGACATGATGGCTGCTATGGAGGCTGCCGTATTGACAGATGCGAAAGTTATGAG
>DAOVHT010000139.1 GCA_030671745.1 Candidatus Nanohaloarchaea archaeon | reverse complement strand
GAATTATTTGAATTAAAAGAAAAATTAGAGAATAAAAAAATATTAATTATAGATGATAGCATTGCGACAGGAAGGACATTTAAAAACATCGTAAATACCATAAGCCCATGGGCAGATAAAAAAAATATTCATGTAACAGCTGTTCAATATATAGAGCCTAAAATATTTACTTACAATTTGTTTAATTATGGCAAAGACATAGATGCTAGCATAATCCCACCAACATTTCTCAGAGACATACCAAAATCAATTAAAGTAAAAAATGTAAAATTCTAAAACCATATTAAACAAGTTCATAAAAAATATAACCTTTTAATCTCCAAGACCCAAATAAAACCATATGATTCCAGAAACAACAAGAATCCTCATGATAGGTTGGGGCTGGCCACCAAACATCGAAGGCGGCCTTGACACCCATATATACAACCTAACAGGAACTCTATCCACAAACAAAGACATCCATATCGACCTTTTTCTGCCAAAATCAAAGATACCAGAAAACATAACCCCAAAAGACAACCTCAAGATACGCCCCATAGACACACAGATAGAGACCGATACGATAGATGACATAATAGCATCCGTTGACACATATAACCAAAAGATAACGACCACCCGATTCAGACCGGACATAATCCATATCCACGACTGGCTAGGGATTGATGCGGGAATCACACTCAAGAAACGCTTTGATATCCCTCTGATATTGACGATCCATTCTTTGGAATACATGCGCACCGCAACTGATAACCCAACCTCACAAGGAAAGATAAGCGATATTGAGAAAAAAGGGATAGAAGCATCAGACCAAATAATAACAGTAAGCAGACTGATGAAAGAAGAGATCATAAAAGAATACGACATACCAAACGAAAAGATAACAGTGATACCGAACGGTCCGACATTCAAAAAGTACACAGAAGACACAGAAAGAGAGAAAGACTTGATTGTCTATTGCGGACGCCTGGCAGGCCAGAAAGGAATCGAATACCTCCTGCTTGCAGCAAAAGAAGTATTGAAGACCCGACCAGATGCAAAATTTATAATAATCGGCAAAGGGTATATGGAAAAGCAGCTGAAAGACCTTGCAAAATTATTGGGCATAGACAGTTCAATCGAATTCACAGGATTCATATCATTAAATAAAATAGAAGAATATTATCATAGAGCTGAAATCGTGGTTGCACCCTCAATCTATGAACCTTTCGGCATCTCAGTCCTTGACGCACTTACGACCGCAACGCCTGCAATAACGACATATGACGCAGGGATAGCCGAAGACCTAAAAGATAGGATAGATATCTTAAAGATAGAGAGACGCAACTCAGGATCACTCAAAAAAGCGATATTATCAATACTGGAAAACAAAGGATTAAGAACTACATTATCCGAGAACGGAAGAAAAGCATCAGATAACTATTCCTGGACAAAGATTGCAAAAGACACGAAAGACATCTATCTGAACCTGCTATAGATTGACTCTTCTTTAAGTTTTTTACACCTGACAAGATTGGTAATGCTACCATATTCACTTTTAATGAATCCTGCAGCAAGATTGGATACCACACCAATCCCGAAACCGACAATAAGCTCATTATCAGGGATGATATTAAGATAATCTATACCCGAATGTGACAATTCAGAAAGTATTTCACCACCACATACAACTGAGGTATAAATGTTTTCAAACATGGTATCGAAAATACCATCATCCAGGTACTCTACACCCTCTTTAGCACCCATGATACCCGCACCGATCTTCAATGTATCAAATATATGCTTAATTTTTGACATAAGAACTAATTAACCGAACATCCAGTATATAGATGAGCGACCACCCGTGTGGGTTACTGCAGGGAAAAATTCAACAATTTATATCTCACCATAACAATATATTGCCAAACCCAAACACTTATAAATCCCAAAAAGTATATAAAGCTTACCTTATTTTTAGAAAGCTTTATAAATTTAATTTGTTTTTTACAAAAAACATTATAAAGGTATCTGAAAACACAAACGATTTACCTGATAATCACTATGAGGGGATTAAATATGTCTGAAGAAAAAACTGAAACCGAAACAAAATGTAAAGAGTGTGGTTATACTAAGTTCAGCAGAGATTCTACAAAAGGTGAACTTATATGCATGAAATGCGGTACAATGATCGATATCAATGATGTCGACAGCTCACCGGAATGGAGAGCATTTGATGTAGAGCAGAAATCAAAACGGACAAGAACCGGCGCACCTATTACATTCACAAAACATGATAAAGGTTTTTCTACAGACATAGGTAACAGTTCAGCAGAACTTTACAAGGTACCCGTAAAGAAAAGAGCACAGTATTACAGACTACGGAAATGGAACAAGAGGCTTACAAAGTCAAAAGACAGAAACCTATCTTATTCATTGTCCGAGCTTGTAAGACAGATATCATACCTTGGTCTTAACAACAGCATCCATGAAGAGGTCGCAAGACTTTACGAGAAAGCAGTCACTATGGGTCTTGTTAGAGGAAGGTCAATGGAAAGCATAATTACAGCTTTGATCTATGCGATTGCACGAGAACATGGTTCCCCACGGACTCTGGCAGAACTTTCAGCAGCATCCGGGATTGAAAAGCGAGAGATCGGCCGTGCATACAGATACATCTGCCGAGAACTCAGCATAAGGATTCTCCCTGCAACCGCAAAAGAATACATACCACGATTCGGTTCGCTTCTAGGTCTTTCAGGACAGGTCCATGCGAAAGCTAAAGAGATCCTTGACAAGGCAGCTGACGAAGACATAATCTCAGGTAAAGGTCCTACAGGAATTGCAGCATCTGCACTTTACATCGCAGCAGTGCTTTGCGGTGAGAAGAGAACTCAGAGAGACATCGCAGATGTTGTAGGTGTAACCGAAGTTACTATAAGGAACCGATATAAGGATCTTGTAGAGAAACTAGGCATCGAAGACGAAGTCGAGAAGAAAGCTGCAGAAAGCGAAAAGCGCGGAATCCAGGAAGCTACGGCTTAAATCCTTCTTTTTTATTTTTTTACTTATTCTTTTTTTTATTACCTATTCAGATACATCCTTATCG
>DAOVHT010000054.1 GCA_030671745.1 Candidatus Nanohaloarchaea archaeon | reverse complement strand
GTCATAAGAGACAAGAAGTTCTGGCAATTAGATTTATCGAAGTGTATATTCTGCGCACGTTGCGAAGAGGTATGCCCCACTAAATGCCTAAAGCTAGGAAACGAATTCGAGATGGCATCCGACAAGAAAGAAGATTTCATAATTAAATGATACAGTTAAATCTTATCCTAATATGCAATCAACAATCTTTTCACAACCAGCCACACATTCCTGACTCATATCCTCGCCGAAACCAAGACCTTTAGGCTGTATCCCTATAAATTCAACATCCGGACAGATATCATTCTGTATTGATGCAATAAAGAGACTGATCGGCAATTTATGAGTTGATAACAAATCCCCTTTTATCTTATCGATATCCACAACCTCATAGCTTCCCGGAACAGCACCAAGATCAACTGCATCAACAATGATTACCTTAGAAGGATTGATCTTCCTTATCTTACCTATAAAATTCTCAGGAGCAACACCACAGTCAATAACCTGAAACTTATCACTTACATCCATCTTAGCCAGCTCGCAAACCACATAAGGACCGCAAGCATCATCACCGCGTGTAGAATTGCCGATACCGCAGACCACAATGATATCTTCTTTTTCATCACAGATAGACATACCACATATTTATACCTACTAATTAAAATAGAATCATGCACGAATTCTCCGCAGTCCAACAGGCAATCGATGAACTTGAAAAAAATCCAAGAGACATAAAAGTCAGACTGGGATGCATGAAAGCCAACAAGGAAGTCTTCCTGAATACATTAAAAGAGATGCTGAAAGGTACAGACCAAGAACATCTAAAGATAGAAGTCGAAGAGATTAAAGCGACAGGACAATGTGACTGCGGTTTTGAAGGGGAAATTGAAGTCCCGGGCCATGTTCATTTCCTGAGATGTCCAGAATGCGGCAAGGTCTGCAAAACAATTGAAGGAAATGACATGATAATAGAAGATTTATAATAACACAAATATCAAAAAAGACAAAATATTAAAAAGTATATATATACATGCTGAATAAAATAATTATTGTGATTATTATGGATATGCAATTACCTAACCAGACCGACAACACACATAAAGAACAGCTTGCGAAAATAAAAGATGAACTCAACAACATGGACCTTTCTGAAAAAATAAACAACCCAATAACTAACAACCCTACACCAAAACCAGTAAAAGAATCAACACCCCAATTGAAAACATTACCGAAAAAGAGTGTAAACCCTAAAGTAGGACCATTATTTGTAAGCATAAACAAATTCAATGAAATCAAATCACAGATAGTTACATTGAAACAAGAATCATCTGAACTAAGAAACATTGTAGAACAATTGAAATCAAGCAGAGATTCAGGCCGTACCCTCCTAAAACAAGCAGTAGAAAAGATGGACACTGTAGAGAAAAGTGTTGAGAATATAAACTCAATCATAAAAGTATGATTGGTTCAATCCCATTTTTTTCTTATTCTTATTTTTTCTTGACAGCAGCATTAAGGTCTTCAACAAGCTTTTTGATATCCATACCGTGAGCTGCCGCACCTTGTTCAAGTGTCTCAAAAGAAGCAGCGAAACAACCTATACAATGCAGACCATGATCTTGGAATACAGGAACAGTCTCAGGATATTTAGTAAATATATCATTTATAGGCATATCTTTTGTAATATGCATCTTTTTTTCATCAATCTTTTCATTTTCACTCATTTTATTCACCATCTATTCAACCTTTATAGCGCCAACAGGACAGACATCTTCTGCATCCTTATTACAGGAATACATCTGTTCATCAATCTTGAGTGATTTAGGTTGTGCCTTATCGCCTGCAGCATTCATTTCCCAATTATCAGGACATACATTGGTACACGCACCGCAACCGATGCAATCATCTCTTGAAAACACAATCTTATATTCTTTTGTCATATCAGACACCTAAATAAATATCTCTTATAAACTTCCTTTCAACTGCTCAGCTGAAAGTATCCGGTTTATAGCAACAATATATGCTGCAGTCCTATAATCAGTCTTGAATCGTTCGACATGCCCGTAAACATCCTTAAAAGCACTGATCATGACATTCTCAAGCTTAAACAAGACTTCATCCTCGATCCAATAAAAACCATTCAGGTTCTGGACCCATTCAAAATAACTCACAGTCACGCCCCCCGCATTTGCAAGTATATCCGGTATGACAGTCTTACCAGCCTTATGAAGTATCTTATCTGCCTCAAAACTGACAGGACCATTTGCCATCTCAAGAATAATTCTTGCTTTGATATTGCTCGCATTATGTTTTGTAATCTGGTTCTCAAGAGCTGAAGGAATAAGGACATCAACATCAAGTTCTAACAGTTCTTCATTTGTTATCTTTTCAGTACCAGAAAAACCGACAACCGTACCTTTAGATTCCTTCTGTGCAATCAGGTTCTTTATATCGAGACCATCTTTACTGTAGATACCGCCACGAGAATCACTGACTGCCACAATCTTATATCCCCACTCCGAAAGTATACGCGACATATGAAGCCCCACGTTACCGAAACCCTGGACCGCAATGGACGGATTGTCTGGAATGATATCTGTATTCTCTTTCATATATTTTAATATGTACGCCCCACCCATGGACGTAGAATATTCACGGCCAAGACTGCCGCCTAAATCAATCGGTTTCCCCGTTATGACCCCAGGTGCATGATGTCCCTCTATCTTCTCATATTCATCAAGCATCCATGCCATGATCTGCGGATTCGTATAGACATCCGGTGCAGGAATATCTATTCTGGGTCCGATGAACTTATGTATATACCTGATATAACTGCGAGATATCCGTTCAATCTCACTTAAGGAATGATCCTTTGGATTGAAAGTAATGCCGCCTTTCGCCCCCCCGTAAGGGATATCGACGACAGCGCACTTAAGCGTCATCCAGAACGACAATGCTTTGATCTCATCAAGACACACTGCCGGATGGAATCTTATACCACCTTTTGTAGGACCTCGCGCATCACTATACTGAACCCTATAACCTTCAAAATATTTTATCTTGCCATCATCCATCTTGACAGGAAATGTGACCTGAAGAATCCTTTTCGGTTTTCTCAAGACCTCAAGGCTCTCAACAGGTATATTTGCAACTTCGCCTGCTTTCTCCATATCTTCCATAGCATTATCGAAAAGATTTCCGTTCACGGTCTCAGATACATCTGCCATAAGAATCAACCCACATCATTATTTGTTCATAAGATTTTTTATATCTTAAGATGATTCATTTATTTATTTTGTCACCATCATCAATTCGCAGATAGAAATACAATTCAACAATCACAAGCAAGATACCGCATACAAAAGCCACCTTAAAACCCAGATACTGTAATATAAGACCACCGATAGGCAGTCCGATAATCATCCCAAGACTTCCAAGCATGCTTTCAACAGAACCTGTTGTAGCCCTTATCTCTGAAGAAATATGTTTGTGTGTATATGTCATAATTATAGGCAAAAAAACACCACCGATACTCCCAAAAACTAAAAACACGCCAACTGCAATAATTAAAGAGCCCGTAAAATAAAAAGACAGATATAACAGCATAGACAATATCCTACTAAATATAAGTAAATTCTTTTCAGTTTTCAATATTTTCAAAAATCGTCCACTGAACTGCGGTGTAATAATTCCACAGAATGCAAAAAACATAAATATAGGTCCAAACATATGTGCAGGCAGACCAAGTGAAAGAAGATACGGTTGTACTGCATAACTACCAACCCCCATATTTACTGACGCAATGAATGTTCCAAGAAATATCCATAACAACACCCTATGATTCTTGACATACACCATAGCATCTCTTGATATATCATAAGTTTTCCTAAACAAACCAGAAACTGTAATCCCTTTTTTCCTCTCAAAATTTTCAGGACCGTAAACCAAAATAAAAAAAGAAAGCATTATGAATAAAAGACCAGTAGCATACCACACATACCGAACATTAAGATATATAAGATAAGTTGAAAAACCTAACGCAATAAAATGTCCTAAAGAGGAATAACTAGTAATATTTGAAATTATTTTCTGAAGATCTCTATTAAGCCCATTCTGTTTAACATGATCAACCAGCCATGCCTTATCTGCACCACTTGAAAGCGTAGTTGAACCACCAAGCAAGAATACAAGAACTAAAAGAAGATAGAATGAACTTGAAGCACCAAGTAATATTGCTAATACCCCTCCAAAAAAATAACTTAAAAAGACTGACAATTTCCGACCATGGATATCAGCAATAGCTCCTGTCGGTATCTCAAAAATGAACTGTGAACCCACCCATACTGCAAACAATATCGCATTTTCAACATAATTAAACCCGATAAGAATAAAATAAATCATTATGACTGGCCCTAAAAAGCTAGAAAGCCCTGTAAGGAAATCCTGCACATAAAAAAACCACATCTTATCGAAATGTATAGGTTTCTTGAAAAGCGTTTTAAAGTCCATCAATACCACAAAAATAGAATATACTACCACTTTATCATTTAGGATATAAATAATTACAAAAATAACATCCATTTTTATATACATCATCGCACAAATAACAGACTATGATAGACATAATTGCATATTCACTTGTAACCTTCTTCCTATTCACGACATCATTAGCCATCCTTGAGATAAAGGCGCGAACCCAACACCAACCAGATACAAGGATAACAGAACATGAAAAGATACTTGCAGACTCATTCTCTTTCGGAGACCAGAAACTCCACCCAATAGAAAACATACAGTTAGAATCAATCGAAAAAGAAACAATAGAACCAGAACACATGATGATTCCTGATACAATCAACAGAAATCAGAACAATACACCAGATGACAACAGACAAGGTATAAATGATGACAATATACAAGCAATAATAGATGATGCACAGAACGAACAAATAAAAGAGACACGACCAAAATCCGAATTTGAGAAAACAAACGACAAGCTAGAAAACCTTATCGCACAATTCGAAAACGAAATCAATAAAACAAAACAACCTCAAAATACATCCGAAAATAGATAATTTCTCAGATCCCAAACACTTTCTTAGCATTGCCCAATGCAACCTTGACAACTTCTTCAACCGTAACCCCTTTGATCACCGCAATCTTTTCAGCAGCAAGCAAAGTATTCCACGGCATGTTCTTCTCACGGTTAGGTCCCAGATACGGCGCATCCGTCTCAAGGAGCATCACCCCAAGTGGCGTATTCTTGGCAAGACGCCTATGGTTCTTTGATGCAAGTATCTGCGTAGAGAATGAGATATAATAACCAAGTTCAATAGCCCTCAAAAGCACATCCACTTTACCGGAGAAACAATGCATTACAACTGGAACTTTAGCCTCGCGCGACAATATGTCAACAGCATCGGCCTCACCATCCCACGAATGGATGACTATCGGCTTATTGATCTCATTTGCAAGTGATATGAACTGAGAAAACCTTTCTTTCTGAAGTGCCTGCATATTCTCATCTTTTTCCCAATGGTAATCAAGCCCTACCTCACCGACACCGATAATCTTATCCTTATTCAGCCGGATCCAGTCAAGCTCAGTCTCAAAATCAGCCTTACTCAATTTCTGCGCATCAATCGGATGAAGCCCTGCAGTCGCATATATGAAACCTTTATGTTCCTCAGACAACGAGATAGCCCCACGGCTCCATGCAGCATTAGCGCCCGATTCAATGATGAAATACATATTTTTCTTAGCACGAGCTATGACCTCATCACGGTCCTCATCAAACCAATTATGCTGCAAGTGACAATGCGTATCCATCGTCTTGATATTTTCCATAAGAATAAATAAGGTTGAAATGTTTATATAAAATAGATGTTAAACTGATTGATCAATCAATCTTCTCTGAAGCTTGCCAATAATCACATCCCAACATCTAAAACAATAAAGAATATAAGACAAAATCATTCAAAAATAATACAAACATATAAATGTTTCGACAAAAAGAATAATACTGTTCATAATAATAAAATATAATTATAGGTGATATACATTAAAATAAATGAATTGAATGTTGGCGCAAGCGATGTTTCCATAGAAGGAACAATCAAAGAAAAAGGCGAAGAAAGAACCGTAAACACAAGGTTTGGATCTCGAAAAGTATGTACTTTTATCATAGAAGACGATACAGGTGAAATCAACTTCAGTCTTTGGGAAGATGACATATCAAAAGCAAAAGAAGGTGACGTAGTCACAATCACTGGCGCATATGTTACTGAATGGCAAAGCAAGTTCCAATTAAACATCCCAAAAAACGGAACATTTGAAGTCAAGAAATAATCTTTTATTTTATAATATGGTCTGGCATAAAACCCAGGCCAAAAACAAATTTTTTAAAAGTCCAAACTAATTCTATAAGAAACATATAAGATAAAAATAATTAAATTTTAAAGAAAAAATCAATTCTTAAGATTGCCCCAACCGATAAGACGCCATCTTGCATTTATCTGCTTAGACATCACTATCTTTTCACCATCTTCAATGCACAATGGTCTTTTAAGCTTGAATTTTGCAACTTTACCTGGAGCCACACAAACACCTATTGTCTTCTGTGTACCAGCATTCATAAGGACAACATCATTCTGCATAAGATTTATGGCAGACTTATCCTTATCGTCAGTTCCGACTTTATCAAGAAGATTGACTTCAACCATCATCTCATCCTTAGCTGCTGGAAGAGTACCCGGTTTCCCTGCAAGCATACTTGCAAGATTATCAGATTTTGTCATGTAAGGATCCAACGACGTACTAATAGCTAAAAGACCACCAGGTCTACCAGTCTTAACATTGACTGCACCCTGTTTTATAGATTCAACTTTGGCTTTAACAGAACTCCATCGGT
>DAOVHT010000007.1 GCA_030671745.1 Candidatus Nanohaloarchaea archaeon | reverse complement strand
TAGGGCTGCCTTGTTTATATATTCGCCCCAATTATAAGGGTTAACAGGAATCAATATCGGTAAAATTCCCAGTATTAAGGATAAAAAGTCCGTCATAAATGTATGTATACTCTATATGCACACCTATATACCTCTGCTGTGTACGATCAATTAAATCTTTATCAAAATTAGCAGGATCATATTTAAATGAACATTTATACACTATCTCTTTATTTAGACCATTATTTAATAGAAGATCAACATTATTGATTTGATCATATAATATATCTCTCAAAACATACGAATCCAAATTTGAAGAGGGATCAGAAGGAGCCTTTGCAAACGAACACCTAGTGGTATCTAAATCTTGAGGTAAAAGTATAGGAGACACATCTATCTCAAAACTACTCATTGCTGCACGTCCGGGATGATTCTTGACTAACTTAATATAAATTGTAAAATCATCATCCTTAGCAATAACAACTGGCTGTTTCATTTCATCAGGATAGATAGATACAGAAAAAGGACCAACTGTAGATACAGATTCGGTAACATTAACATCTAATGGAACTCCTTGTTCATCAAGTTTATCAGACCAATTTTTACCCACCAATGTAAGCATAATATTATAATCAATCTCATAAGTATATAATAGATATACAGGTGCTTTAAATTGTGTAAGAGAACATTGAGGACTATCAAATTTAACCTTGATATTATTATCCCCCCCTCGAGAGATCAAACCTAACTGTTTATAAAACAAACCACCATCTATATCCACACCAGAATATTCAATCCGATCAGAAAACGAATCATAGCCGGTTGCTAAATCATATATCTCACCGCTATGATTGTCCTGTATTTGAGAGCCATCCATCAAAAATAATACAGAATCAATTGATTTTAAACCATCATTTTTTATTTTCCAATTAAACTCCCCACTTGATGCCAAATCATCAACCCTTGTTGATACTGTTTTCAAAGGAACGGCCAATGCCAGATCAACAGGATTCACAGTACCGTCAGAAGTACCATCACCGGTTCCATCATCATCAGAAGTCTCAGCAGCAGTATCACAGAAGATTGGAGCAATCGCACACCAAAAATCAGATATGCCTGAAATTGCTGAAGATGTCGAAGAACTACCAGATGCAGTTGAACCATCATCAGCCATACCATCTGGTGACGCAGATGCCGTACCGATGTCTATTGATGCCAAAGTAGATAAAATAAAAGGTGATAAAAACGAAAGACCAACAAATACAAATAAAAGACCTATTGGCCAAGTTAAACTATCCATACTTACAGAAGTTCCTGAAAAAACATATTTTATAATTACCATCAAAAACATCACTGGAATCAAACCATTCGCAACGAATTGATCTGCAGCAATCAATAATAAAACTACTAAAGACACCAAAAGATAATAACTTAAACCATTTTTAACATTAATTACAAACCATATTAAAAAACACAACTGTATAACAAGCAACAAAGACACCGGACCAAATGACTGTGAAAAAAACTCAGATGATAATATCGACCCTTTAATCAAATCAAAATAAATAGCAAGCGAAGCAATAAGGATTAAAAATATATAACCTTTATTTGTTTTAAGATGCCCATGCGCCCTCATTGCACCATCTATATATTTATTACCCGACGCTATAGATTCCTCTTCAACTTTAGCTTCTTCTTTTACTTCATTAACCTCTGCTTTCTGAAGATTATTGAGTTCATTATTCAGATTATTAAGCACATTAGTCTTATTATTAAACTGCATTTGAAGAAATTTCAAACTCTGAAATGTAGAATTAATTGCAACATTATTATCTGGATAATATCTTTGAAAATTTTTAAGTTGTATTCTTTTTTGACTTACTTTTGTATTCAAATTATTAATCTCAAACTGCACAGCAGCCGCTTTCTGAGTCAATTCAATCCGTTTATGCTCCATCTCATCTATAACAGGATCCATCAAAAAACCTCAAAATAATCAAAAAGATACTACAAAATATTACAATCCTCTAAAAATCATTTATCAAAACCTAAAACAGCTTGAAATTATCATCATCGACTATCCTTATATCAATATCAGACAACCTATATATCCCGTAAGTTGAAAACTTGAGCAGATTTGTCTTACCGCGCCTGAAATCATCCTGACCCAAAACGATCTGGTTCTCATAAAGCACAGTCTTCTGATTGAACATCTGCTCATTCAAAGACACATCCAAGAGCGCATCATCTGACAATTTATCAACATAATACTCCAAGACGATCGTCTTATTCTCCATATCGTCATACGTATCCTCATCAACGACGACCGTATACTCAGACACCGCCGCCTTGTCAGAATCAAAATAAGTTATTGTCAACTGCACGCCCTCTACCGCATACATAGCATCTCCATCTGCAAAGAACTTGATATAATTAGTATCCGGCTTAGCCGCAATGACACCATCAGTCCTGTCAAATGTTTCCTTATAGAGACCACCGAACATAGGTCTTTTTTCAGCATTGATATCGTTACCGTTTATCTCAACATTAAAATCATCAAGCCGTACTGACCCAGCCCCTACCTCATAGCTCAGCATGGCATCAAAACCTGCCATCTCATAATCATAGACAATAAATGAATACATCTCATCGACATTATCAAAAGATGCGGCAGATACTTTCATATCTGAAAGGATATAAGTTGTTGGTGCCCAGAATCGTATACCGCTTGACTGTGCCTCAACACGGATATCATTATGTAAAAGGAGGTTATTGAACTCAATTGTATATTCTGCACCATTGACAGTCTTGTTATCAAAGACAACCTCATCATTGAGATAGATCCTTAAGTTTCCATAATCATTTGTGTCATCAACTGTAAAGACCAGATGTGCATCTTCAAGATTTACACCATCGAAACTGAACTCTTTTGAGGCTGATCTGAACAACCCCCTCTCAACGACAAGTGAATCAATGCTCTCTATAGTCCTCTCTTTTGATATATGACCCACATCAAAATCCCCAAAATCAATCGTCCTTGCACTCTGTGTCTTGTTTGATATAAGACTCAAATAATCTGCAGAGAATATAATCTCACCTTTACTGGAGATAAGATCATTATCTGACGACGTATCAGATAAGGGCTCCTGCCCAAAAAGCAGAAATAACGTAAAAAATATTACTACTGCTGCTACAAACACAAAAGTGAATGGTTCCGTTGGTGCGGGCTTTACAACTGCCATTTATATTACCTATATAATATATACCTATATAATAAATACCTATATCTGTATATATTTGTTGTCATCAGTTTTTAAGTATTAATGACAAATTCATATAAATAGACATAAAAAGTGATGATTTATGAAAATCCTTGCAAAAGATCTCAAAAAAGAGACAAAGATAAAGGCAGAAACAATTGATGACCTCTGGAACCTATCCAAGATAATATCAAAAGGCGACATTGTAGGCACAAAGACAGTCCGCACTGTAGAGACAACAGACAAGAAAGAAAAACGTCCCATGTACCTTAAGATCTCTGTCGAGACAGTAGAATTTGATGAAGTAACAGAAACATTAAGACTGAAAGGAAAGATAACAGAAGGCCCTGAAGACATAAGCTTCGGATATCACAGTTTCAGGATAACACTAAATGACATAATATCGATTACGAAACCCTGGAAAAATTATGAGATAGACAAGCTTGAGAAATGCACAAAGGCAGTAAAGACAAACATCCTGATATTAGTCCTTGACGAAAGACGCGCAGATTTCGGTGAAATGATAGCGAGCAATGTAAACATGCTTGGGAAAATCGAAGCCGAAAACAAAGGAAAGATGTTCGGCACGCACGAAAGCAACAAGTATTATACAGAAATAATCAAAGCGCTTGAAGAATATTCCAAAAGATACGACAAGATAATTATTGCAGGTCCCGGATTCACAAAAGAGAACATCATCAAACTAATAGAAAAAAACACAACATTAAAAGGCAAATACATACAGGGCACATCCTCAGTCACTGGAGAGACCGGGATCTATGAAGTCATAAAACGAGGTTTTGTGGACCAGATTGCAAAATCCTCCGAAATCTCAAGAGAGACAAAAGAGATTGAAAAGTTCTTGGAAGCGCTCGGAAAAGAATCACATCTTGTCACTTACGGCATCATCGAAGTAAAAAAAGCAGCAACATTAGGCGCCATAGAAAAAGTCATGATCTCAGATAGCATAATAAAAAACGAAGAGATACAAGAAATACTCTCAGCAGTAGAAAATTCAGCAGGAAAAGTTGAAGTCATAGGATCGACGCATGAAGCCGGAGAGAAGTTGATAGGTCTTGGTGGGATAATCTGTTTCTTAAGATACAGGCTTGAATAAGAAAATAGAACATACAATACAAAGGATTACGATAAATATGAAAAACACAGAAACTGCAGGTGGAATAATCATAAACGATAACAGAGTGGTTGTCGTAAGTCAGAGAGGTACCTCCTGGTCACTCCCAAAAGGCCACATAGAGGCAGGTGAAGACCGACTCCAAGCAGCAATAAGAGAGATTGAAGAAGAGACAGGAATAACACAGCTTAAACTGATAAAAGACCTAGGCAGCTACAAAAGATACAGGATAGGTAAAAACCCAAAAGAAGTAGACAAGACAGAACTGAAGACCATACACATATTCCTTTTTGAGACAGACCAGACCGAACTTAAACCGACAGACCCTCACAATCCCGAAGCTAAATGGATACCTAAAGAAAATGTCCAAGAACTCCTGACCCACCCTAAAGACAAAGAGTTCTATCAAAAATCATTAAAAGAGATATAAAACAAATTAATTCGAAAATAAAATCAAAGATAAAAAAATAGAAAATAAGATTAAAGATTATTCTTCATCATCTTCAGGCATATCATCAGGTACAGAATGTTTTATATGCTTGATTATGACAATGTCATTTACTGCATGAACCATCTGAAATGGCACTTTGACACCTTTCTTACTGCCCACAACACTTGCAAGATATGAACCTTTTGCCGCATCAATGACAATTGTCCTGACTCTAAACTTTGAAAGGTCCAGTTCCACATCTGAAACTTTTCCGCAATAGAAGCCTTTATCAGTAAATGCGTCAAGACCTACGATAGTATTAATTTCTTTCTCGTTTACAACCATTTGACCACCAGATAATAATTTAATCAGTACTTAATTATACTTAATAACACATTAGATATAAATCTTTATTAAGTTTTGTTGTTTCATTAAGTATTAATTATAATATTAATTCAATCAAACAAGAATTTAAAGTTTTGCCTCGAAAAGAGAAGATAAACAAATATTTATGTGTGGGGGTCGCCTAGCCCGGCCATGGCGGTAGCCTGCTAAGTTACTGAGTCTTCGACTCACACGAGTTCAAATCTCGTCCCCCACGCTCTTTTTATAATTTTCAATATACAACTATTTCTCAATCCAGATCAGGCTCAATACGCTTCATAACATTAAAGAACAGAACAAGCGCCAAAAATATCAATATCGCAGCATATGATGTAATCTCTGTATAGACCATACCAGTATAGATAAACACAACACCCAAAAATGCTAAGTAATGCACCACAAGCCCTGATGATATAACAAATGCGAATTCTTTAGGAAGTATGTGGAAGAAACTTATGAAAACCAAAAGACCACCCATACTAAGTATGCCCAACGCAATCTGGGACTCAAAAAGGTTAGTATTGAATGCCCCTGAGTCAATCAGATCTTTCACAATATTGATACCCACATAGACCAGTACAAGACCATTTGCAGTTGCACTGTTCCACCCGAGAGACTCCTCTTTATGCGACCCGAAATAAAGCTCAATTATGATAGTGGTAGTAATAAGCGGAAAGACAGTCCATAATATATCATGATTAGAAAATGGAACCGAAATGATGAACAATATCTGTGCAAATATTTCAGATACCTGTGAACCAAAGACTGATTCAAGAAATGGTAAAATATATGTCAGATACATAAGCAAACAACTATACCAATAGTTTATTGGTTACAGACATATATAATAATTGCAAAAAATAATTACAAAAATTATCCAAAAAATCAATAAATTAAAAAATACATCATCTCAATCTCAATTTAACAGGTACTGATTTGGATGCTGAATCACCCATAGCTTTCATCTCGTCATCAGTATGAGAATCCATAGTATTGAATGGTTCTTTCCACGCATTCTCATTATGAAACTTCTGAAGCACATACAATTTACAACCGATAAGATCTTTCGCAATCAAAGGAATATCAGATGCCGATACAAGTGTAGGCACAACAGTAGTCCTGAATTCATGATCAACACCAGAACCGATTATAAGCGTTATACTTTCCTTTATCTTGTCAACAGACAGATTGACACCTACTGCAGCATGATACTTATCATCAGAAAGCTGTGCTTTGACATCCATCGCAACATAATCCACAAGTTCCAGATCAATAAGCTTCCGTATCGCAGCCGGATTAGAACCATTCGTATCAAGCTTTACCTTAAGACCTATAGTCTTGACATGTTCAAGAAAAGGTACAAGCATACCCATATGAAACGTAGGTTCCCCGCCAGTCACAGTGAGCCCATCAATCCATTCCTTTTTATCATTCAGGTGATTAAGAACCAGTTGAGGCTTGATCTTCATATCTTTTGGACTTTTATCAGAGAATATAAGTTCATGATTATGACAGAACGGACATCTTAGATTACAACCAGGTAAATAGATGACAGAACTTATCAACCCATCCCAATCCACAAAAGATGTCTCTAAAAAACCAGAGATCTCAAGTTCTTCAACAGTTGATGGCATCCAAAAGCTCCTCTTTTGATGGGACCTGCGATCTCCATGAGGCAATCTCTGAATCATTTGAGTCAACAATTATTGTTGTCGGAGTCCCCATGACTGCATGGAATGCTGCTTCACTCATTCCATCAATATCAGAAATATCCAATTCCCTGACCTTAACATCAGTATTACCTGCAACATCACGGACAAGCTGTTTTGCAGGAGCGCAGTTAGGACAGTTTGCCTGCCAGAAAACTTTGATCTCCATATCATATTACCTCTTTAGATTTAATGAAAAAATAAAAGACTGTACTATCTATAACACACCCACATTAAAAAGATTTTATGGCATGAATTATAGATATCATAGTATTCATTTTACAAATACTATTTTTATGACAACAAAAATCATTCAGTACGAGTTATTCCCTCAACCTTGACACTTGCGCACTTGTCACATCTATCTTTAAGACCGCTCATCTTATTGTTACAGGTCTTACAGAATGTAATCTCCGGCGAGAATGCAATCTGTGTATTCATCGTATTCTTGAAAGTCTTCATAACAAAGTTCGTAAGCGCACGAGGATCAGACTGACTCTCACCCAACCATACATGACTCATGGCCCCTGCATCAATCATAGGATGGAAAGCCCCTTCCTTTGTGACTCTGTCAATCGGAGACATAGGTGCACCAATATTGAAATATGTCGAATTCGTATAATATATGTAAGGTGTACCTGCCTGCCCTTTGACAACCTTGGATGTTGGATTAGGATAATGTTCCATATCAAGTTTTGCCATCCTGTACGCCGTTGACTCAGCCGGTGTCTGCTCAAGAGGCATATGGATACTATATTTATGCCCGAGCTCTTCAGCTTTCTTACGCATGAATGCAATTACCTTAAGCCCATACTTATAAGCATCTGTAGTCTCATGCAGCTCTTTACCTATCATAAACTGCACAAGCTCATTCAGACCCAGCATACCCACAAGGAACGATGCCCTATCAAACCGATAATATGGTTCACCATCAAGATTCATCGTAAGTATCGGTAATGAACTAGAAGCCCCAAGAGCAAGTATCTTTCCGATAAACTGTTTTTTCTGCACATGTGCCTTTGCTGCAAGTTCCATGGCCTGAGATATCTTATCAAAAAGAACAGCCTCATTACCCCGAGAACAATAAGCCGCCCGAGGTAGATTGACAGTCACATTCTGCATTGCAGAATACCGCATCTTCCATGGTTGCTTTACATCTAAAAGATCATTTTCATTCAACTTGAACTGTAATCTGCAACACTCAGATATCTTAACTTCATCCCCACGATCAAAGATGAAATAAGTATTGCCCATCTTAGTTCCCACTTCAGTCGCAAGATCCATGAACTCTTTATGGCCGTCTGTCTTGAAGAATCTCTCAGTTATGTGAAGGTCAGGTTTAGGAAAAAAGAATGGCCTACCATATGCGTCACCTTTAAGATATACTTCAAATGCAGCTTTTGCAAAAGACTGAGCTTCCTCTTCATACTCAGAATAATTGTTACCTGTAAACTTGCCACCCGGACCTATTGCCGGCACATCCATGAAATGTTTTGGCACTTCCCAGAAATAATTAGTATCCGTAAAAGTTACCTGCCCACCTCTTGACACTGCCTGCTGCGCAAACTCATAGATCATCATTTGCGCGAGCTGCTTTATCTTTTCTTCTTTCATGCCGACAAGATATGGTGCAAGGAAAAGATTGACCGCATCCCAACCGATAGCTCCTGCAAACTGCCCCTGGAGTGCCGCTGCAAACTTTGTAAGGTGAAGGATCAGGACTTCTGCGTGCTTAGCAGGTTTTGCAACAGTCAGATTACCACGACCATCCATGACCAGTCCGAACTTCTTAAGATACTCAATAGAATTACCGGTACAGTATGGCCTATCGATATAATCTAGATCATGAAGATGGATTGTACCGTTCTGATGCGCAGTCGCGACATCATCTGAAAATACATTAAGGAGCGCATACTCTTTTTTTGCAATGCCAGATATTGTCATATTTATGGCTTCAGAAGAATGATGGACATTTGAATTTTCTTTATTGCTATTGAAAAAAAGATCAGTCATGTCATTGAGTGGCAAACCAAGACGTGTATATCTTTTCCTGTAACTCTCATATCCATGCTCAAGAAGTTTGGTGTTTGTTATCTCTCGGACAAGAGGTGCTGAAACAAATTTAAGATTAGAATTTTTTATGAAAAACTCAACTTCAGTTGCAACCTTAATTGCATCAGGTTCGGGCATACCAACTTCAGACATCAACGACTTTACAATAAATACTTTATCCCATGATCTTATGTCATCATCGCTTGTCCTCACAAAAAGTGTCTTGTCTTCAGAATCTCTATTTTTTTTAATTGCCATCTAACCCACCAAATATAAAATCTCAAATAATTTCAACTAATCTGAAAAGTAAAAGATATTTGTAGGGAAAGATTAAAAAGGATATTGATTGGAAAATATAGTCTTTGCGAAATTAATATAAAAGTATTGTAATTAAGGTTCATTTAGTAGTAGTTCATTTGACAGATATGCACCCAATATATCCAAAAAAACACACTTGACCTAAAAAACAAAAACAAATAAAAAATACCAAAAAATAAAAAGAGATAAAAATATATAAGTCACAACAATAAAACATTAAACAACAAAACTAACAGACAAAAAATACGAACGTGAATATTATGGCAGTAAAGATAAATCTTGATGATTGCATGCAATGCATGGCCTGTATCAGCACATGCGGACAGGGCGCCTTGACCGAAGGCGACAAAGGTCCTGTGGTTGACGCAAAGAAATGTACAGACTGCGGTGACTGTATAGAGATCTGCCCAGCAAATTGCATAAAAAAATAAACAGACATTCTTTTTCTTATTTTTCTTCCTACTTTCTCAGAACAGCATCATGACAGAAGACAATGTAATTATCCCCAGTGCAAACATGACAAGAGTATTGATGCTTTTGCAGTCATGCGTCTGTGGAATGAGATCTGATGCCGCAATATAGATGAAAGTCCCCGCAGAGAACGCAAGAGCATAACCGATAAAAGACGGTACGATTCCAGTAAGGAAGAAATACGATATCAACGCACCGACTGGCGTACCAAGCGCAATCAATGCCACACGCAACATTGCAGGCCTCTCTTTATAATCAGCCGCAAGCATGACACTCATGATAGAGAGACCTTCCGGTAGCTTATGTATCAGAACACCTATTGCGGCAATAAGACCTATGGTATTGCTGACCTCAAAACCTGCACCGATTGCAACCCCGTCAAAGACCGAATGAAGCGAAAGCCCGATCAATGCACCAAACCCCATCTTATGAACATCACATTTCTCATCCCCTGCCTCAACACACGAATGGATCATTATTGTCTTCTCCAAGAGATATATCAGAAAAAACCCCGAAAGAAGGACCAGCATAGAATTACTTCCGGATAGTTCAATCGCTTCAGGAATCAGATGTATGAATGCCGCAGAGAGCAGAAACCCAGATGCGAAAGAGATCAGAAACACAAGATTCTGATGCGTCCACTTCTTATAATGCAAAAATATGCCTGCCGAAACTACAGTAATGACAGCCGCAAGCACACTGTAAAACATTACATTATCAAAAGCCATAATAGCCACAACAGATATTTAGCACCATAATATAAATAGGTTACAGGCATACATACACACCACCAGCAGACCGATTAAACCAATATATACAAGAGCAACCAAAATAAGGACTATGATAGAGCGCACCATAGAAAAAATCACAGATACTGAGAGAAAAATCGAGAAAGATATAAGCCGTCTTGAAAAGAGATGGGACCTTAAACTGAAATCTGAAAAGATAACAAACCTGCAAAAACTTAAAGAGCATAAAAGGACCGTCAAAAAAAAGATGGAGATACAAAAGACTGAACGATTAAAATTCATTGAGAAAGAGATACTAGATATGGACAAAGAGACCGACAAGAACATAAGACAACTTGAGGAAAGATACAAAGACAAAAAGAAAGAGATGCTTACCCTAATCGCAAAAGACCTTGACACAGAAGATAAAAAGTGATCCTATATGTTCAGACCCGAAAAGATGGAAGAGATATACATCCTTGGGCTGAGAAGAGACCGGGACGACATCCTAAAAAGATTACAGCAATTAGGCACCATACACATCAAAAAAACAAAAAAGACCGACAACCCAGAAACCCCAAAAGAATTGATCCATGATACTGTCATCAATCTTGAACAGATAAGGACAATCAAGAAAGTGCTTGACACAAAAAAGAACATATTCAAGAAAGATACAAGAATAATAAGGATACCAGAAACTGAAGACACCGCCTTTGCATCAGTCTCAAAAAGATACATAGGACAAATGCACCAGACTGCAAAAAACATCCTTGAAAGCGAGAAAAAGCTTGATGACCAAAAAAAGATTAAAGAAAAAACACTGGATTTCCTGAACCATTTCAGGCATACCAACATAAAAGACAATACATTCTCTGATAACAAAAGATTCATAAGTTCAATCGCATCGATCAAGACAAGAGATCTTGACAAGATAAAGGATTACTGTGACCTGAAAATCATCGACGAGACAGAAGACACCACATACATCCTATTCATCGCAAAGAAAGATACTTGGACAGACATTGATAAATACATATCAATGCAAGACATAGACACAACAAAAACGATAAGGGATAACATAAAAGACATCAAAGAGGGATTAGGCACCATAGACATGGAAACACTCCAGATAAAAGACTCTAAAAAATCAATCCAGAAAGAAAAAGACAAGATCCTAGCCTATGAAGAGCGATGGAAAAACATAAAAGCCAGAATATCAAAAGAAAAACTTCTGAACAGGACAGAAAAAACATTCATCCTGAATGGCTGGATACCAAAAGATAACATAAAAGAACTTGAAACAGTCGAAAATATAGTGGTATATACACAAAGACCAAAAACAGAACCGCCAATCAAACTGAAAAATCCCGGTTTTGCACAACCTTTTGAAAAATTGACAAGATGGTTCGGCCTCCCTGAATACAAAGGGATCGACCCAACAATATTCATCGCCATCGGATTCCCTATATTTTTCGCAATAATGCTGACAGACGCAGCCTACGGTCTCATCCTCCTTGCAGCATCACTTTTCGCCTATCTCAAGACAGAAAATAAAGACCTGAAAGCATTGTCCTACATAACCCTGGTATCCTCTGTCGCAACCATCGTTACCGGTCTTCTTTTCGGAAGCGTCTTCGGTGACTTCTTAGGTTTCGTATCAGTCTTTGACGCACTCCGCGACCCGATAACAATATTGAAGATATCTTTAATGATAGGTCTTGTCCACATGAACTTCGGTCTCGCCCTTGACCTTTACTCAAAGATAAAAGCAAAAAGCAGAAGCATCCTTGACCCCTTGTCCTGGATATCCCTTGAGGCAGGTGTCGCAATATTGGTCATCGGACAAGGAATACCGAAAGAGATAGGATACATCCTAATTGTAGCCACCATCACCTACAGGTCAAAAGACGGACCGACAGGCATATTATCAGTACCATCATTTTTCGGATCCTGGATCTCATACATACGTCTCATGGCCTTGGCGGTTGCCACCTCCTGGCTCCAGTTCGTGATAAACATGGGTGTCACGGCAGCCGCAAAAGTATCGATCATCCTTGCAGGACTGGTATTTATTATCGGCCACAGCTTCAACATGGCATTGAATGTGGTGAGCGCATTTGTCCATTCGATGCGACTGCACTATGTAGAGTTCTTTGAAAGGTTCTATGAATCTGGCGGTGAAGAATTCAGACCGTTGAAGAACAGGAACAGATACAGCAAATAATTAAAGATATTACATGAAATGATTAAAGTGAACAAAATAAAAATTGAAAAGAAAGTTCAGGAAAAATATTTCAGTGCAGTGAATGACGGCGCAAAACGGTTTGAAGTAAGGCTTGCAGATTTTGATTGCAGAGAAGGCGACACATTAGTTTTGAAAGAGCAGGAAGACGGAACAGATAAGCTTACAGGCAAGACGCAGGACTGCGAAATCCTATACAAGTTCAACACAAAGGACATGGAAAAGTATCACACCAAAGAAGAGATCGACAAATATGGCTTTGTAATCCTTGCAATTAGAAAGAAGTTCAATCATGAATAGATTAAAATCCCCTACAAATCAAATGAAAGCTTATCATCCATATCTGAAAGATACCTTGTAATTACTGCCATAAGAACAGCCATCTGAGAATGACTATCCAAATTATGCGACCGATAAACATTTCCGTAAGGCGTGTCATTTTCAATAATTAAACCAGTTGCAGACCCATAAGGTAACAGAATTTGTCTTAATAACCCTCCATCCCAATCACAAACACCGCTTCTCTCTGCAGCCTCAATAAATGATGAATCTACATCACAAATTTCCATAGCATCTATAGCAAGTTTATCATAATTCTCTTTATTGACCTCTGAACTTTTCAAATATTCTGAAAAATCCTCTGAAATCTCTACAGAAATATCATGATATGGAATCCTATCATTCTGATCATACCATATCTTATAATTATTTATGTCACCATTATTAAAATGTTCAAAAGACATACTCATACCTGAAAGATAATTTGTAATGACAGTCATAATAACAGACATCTTGGCAAAAGTATCCACATTATGTGACCGATATATTGTCCCATACTCAGTATCATGTTCAATAACTAAACCAACAGCACTAGCCGTAGGTAAAATAAGATTATCCAATATTCCATCGTCCCAATTACATAAACCATTTTCTTTTGCAAACTCAATACTACCTTCGGAAAAATTATTAAGTTTCATAGCATTAAGTACAATTGTATCATACTTGTCTTTATTTGGCTCTGACTGTTTTAGATAATCCGTAAACTCATCATTAATCCTTATAAAAATATTATGAACGGGTATTCCCTTAACTAACGAATACTCTATACTATAATCTGATTCACTCAAAGACATAACTATAATTTTATACACAAAAAAATATAAAATAAACTCTAAATTATAACCAGAAAGGAATAAAAAACCCAATCTCAATCCAAAACCCGAGCCATACCACTTTTTCTGGCCGCAGCTGATACAGCTTTTGCAACAGCCTTTGCCACGCGCTTATCTGTAGCCAAAGGAATCACCTGCCCAGACTCCAACTCAGAATCATCGACAAGACCAGCAATAGCAACTGCCGCAGCAACATTCATCGCATCATTTATGTCACTTGCGCGCACATCCAATGCACCTCGAAACAATCCCGGAAACGCCAACACATTGTTTATCTGATTAGGAAAATCAGACCGTCCCGTACCCACAATTCTTGCCCCTGCAGCATAAGCCACATCAGGCATGATTTCAGGCACAGGATTGGCCATTGCAAATACGATAGCGTCTGACGCCATAGTCGCAACCATCTCTTTTGTAAGCACACCAGGTTTTGATACACCGACAAAAACATCAGCCCCAGAAATGACCGATTCCAATGAACCCTCTTTAAGCTTATTATTTGTAATCTTTGCCAAAATTTCCTTTTCAGGATTCATATTATCTTTCCGACCCGAATAGATTGCACCCAATGAATCGCAGACAACCATATCGCCGACACCATAATCCAAAAGAATGTTGGCAATGGCCATACCAGCAGCCCCTGCCCCAGACATGACAACATTCATTTTACTACTATCCTTGCCCACAACCTTAGCAGCATTGATAAGCGCGGCAAGGACGACAATGGCAGTCCCGTGCTGATCATCATGGAACACAGGTATATCAAGCTCGGCCTTAAGTCGAGCCTCAACCTCAAAACAGCGCGGTGCAGATATGTCCTCAAGATTGATGCCACCGAAAGTCGGCGCGATTAATTTTACAGCTTTGACAATCTCGTCCACGTCCTGCGTATCAAGACAGATAGGTATAGCATCCACATCACCGAATGCCTTGAAAAGTATGGCTTTCCCTTCCATGACAGGCATGGCTGCCAACGGACCTATGTTACCAAGACCCAATACCGCACTCCCGTCAGTCACGACAGCCACAAGATTGCCTTTTGATGTGTAATCATAAACTAACTTTGGATTCTTATGTATCTCACGGCAAGGTTCAGCAACACCGGGTGTATAAGCGATAGACAGATCATCCTTTGTAGCGACAGGCATCTTAGGAAGTATAGCAATCTTACCTTTTGCGCGCTTGTGCGCCACCAATGACCTCTTGTAAATGTCTTCAACCATAAAATCAACACCCATCCATATATTCTTAAATATTAAACCTCATAGAACAAACTTTGCGACACCATCATATTTTCGGATAGATATCCTTTTGCCCGGTGCAAGAAGCATCATGCCTTCGCAATGATTGTCACAGAACACCTGCCCTACCTCTCGCAGCATCTCAACCTCAATCACAGATGACTCAGAGACAACAAGGCTCGGTTTCCTGTCAACCGGATTGTTCAATGCAATACCAATTCCCTCATCAAAAGGTTTACCGCCGACTGATCTGTAATACGCACTCGCCCCGAAAGGCGTGGCGACCACGATACCATCCCCCACCACATTTCGATAAACGGCATCACCATCGACATACACATTAAACCGTACCGCCCGGGTAGGTCTCTTATTATGCACCTGCACCTCATTGAGTGCCACACCTTTCTCACCATCACAGATTGCTTCAAGTTTTATATATTCCGAAATATTATAATCATTCTTTTTGATGCGCCCAACAACAGTCTCAATATCATCCTTCTCAAAGACGCATTTATAACCCATATCACTGTCCCTTATGGTAACTTTAGGGATTCCCGGATACACTCGCTCAGAGACCAGTATGGCACCGTCCCCCCCATAAGAAAAAACAATATCGGGCTTATCACTGGAAATATGAAATCCTTTACCTAATAAAATAGTTTCTAAATATTTAGAATCCTTGCCCACAACAGCGACATTCATATCAAATATTATGTCTGCAATTTTATATTTCAATTGTTAATCTATTTATACAAAGAGAACCAAAACTACAATAGTGATTAACTTATGGTCGCTGAACCAATAACCACAGGTCTAGGACTTATAGCTGTCGGCGCTGCAATCGCAGTGGGTGTAGCATCTGCCGGCTCAGGTATAGGTCAGGGAAAAACAACAAGAGAAGCGATAGAGAGGACAGCAAAAAACCAGAACGCTTTCGGAAAACTGCTTGCGATGTCCGTCCTTGTCCAGACCCAAGCCTTATATGGTTTTGCAATCGCCTTCATACTGATCGCTTTCGGCTTCGGCCTAATAATAATTTAATAGGGATGATACAAAATGCTTGAACAGATTGGTCTGATTGCAATTGGCGCAGGAATAGCGGTAGGTTTCGCAGCTGCCGGATCAGGCATAGGTCAAGGGAAGGCAGTAGCGGCAGCCATTGGCGCAACCGCCGAGAACGAGAAACTGTTCGGTAAATCAATCGCCATGGCCGTATTGACAGAGACCCAGGCGCTGTACGGTTTTGCAATAGCGATAATCCTGATAGCATTCGGTTTCGGACTGGTGACTGTGTGAAAAAATGTAAGTGACTTATCATGCATGCAGAAGATCTCCTCTCAGAAATAAAAAGAGATGCAGATGATAAAATATACCAGATACAGCACCAAAACACAGAAAGACTGAACATGATAAAGTTTGATCTTGCAACCAGTATGACAAAAGAAGAACAGAAGATAAGAGAAGAATCAGAAAAAGATATCTTAAGAACAGAAAAACAGATGCTTGGTCGTGCACGTCTCAGACAGAAACTGAATATTATGGAAAAGCGAAAAGAACTGATTGACGAATTGATTGAGGAAGGAATAAAAAAATTCATCACATCCAAAAGCTATGATTCATTTCTTGAAGACACATTCAATAACAACTACAAAAAAAGTATGACTATCTCAATAAGAAAAGGCGACAGGAAAGCAGAAAAAATACTTAAAGAAAAAAAAATTAAACCGACATACACAGACATAATAGGCGGGTTTATATTCACAGACAAGAAAGTGCACATCAACAAAAGTTTTGACCTGCACCTCGAAAAGAGACGAGAAACCCTAGAAAAACAGATTGCAGAACTTCTAAAAAATTAACATTTTCAAAAACATATAAACAAAAATCACCTAAATATACATTATGACAGATAAAAAAGACAACAGATACAATTATCTATATTCATTATTGCCTGTCGCAGGATTATTTTTCGGCCCGATCGGTCCAGCAATTGGCGGCAGTATAGCATACATCCTACTACTCTTTAAAAAAGATATAAGCCTAGCAAAAAACATCCTTTATCTTGGCATCCTGATGAGTCTTGCATTGCTAATCTTATTCATTGCCACAAATACTGTAACTAATACCCTTGCAAAAACATGATAAGACAATCAAATTCGGGCAAAACACTTTTATTTTTAAATGAACTATATTAATCTATGCCAAAAAAAGATAAACCACTTCTTCGTATATATAGTGGAATTACTGCAGAAAATGAATGTTGTGAATCAGTCTTAGATGAAATCAAAAGAATATATGATGATGTCACAGAACCCGTAACATTTGATAAAGGACACGCCATTGTTGACTGGGGACTTATAGATTCGATAGAGATTAAAGACCCGACAGACCCAAACGAATTATATAATAGAATATTTCTATATCTTGAACAGGAATTAAACATATCAATCCCCGAACAATACGAGATTAAAACACATCCACTTTTCTATAACCCCTTCTGTAGTGGAATTGACACAGATAACGAATGCTGCAACTCAATCAGAGAGATATTCAAAAATACATATGATGATGTTAAAAAACATATAATCTTTAACAAAGGAGAAGCAACTGTTAATTGGAAACTTATTGATTTAATTGATATTCAAAAATATCCCGGTTCGGAATTCTATACAAAAATCATTTTATATCTTGAAGAATTAAACATTTTATCAGTCGAAACAAATAAGACATTCGGCCTTGATTCTGATGGCATTAATCTAAATCCAAAAATAAATAGTTTTCCACGATATTTTACAAGAGAAGAAGATGCAATTGCATACAAAGAAATTGTATATAAAAATGCCAGATATGAGATTGATATAATTTAAATTAAATCTATAAAAAATCAAATAAACCCTCAATCAATATAATCAAGAGTCATTTGATTAGAATCTACTGTTTCCTCAGAATACTCCTCAAATATCTGCACACGCACCATTCCATTATTTAAGAAACCAAGATCTTCACCGCTGACTTCGCCATCTAAATATTCCAGAGCATCAATTGCAAAATGATAATTAGAATCAAATTCTGCAATACTACACAACCCCTCATATAATCCCGTATCCTTCCAGAATTCAACAAGATCAAGACACCCTTTTAACCCATTATTATTCTGATACTCCAAAATCATAGCCATAGGAATCTTTAATACAATACTTACATAATCAGTACCTAAAAGTTCATCATCAGTTGTATCAGGTCCTGCATGCTCAATCACAATCTGACTTAAGTACTTATTTAACAATTCATCCATGCTCATTAATACATGCACAACAATTTTAAAAAAGTATGTTATATATCAAAAATTAGAATCAATAACAGGTATGATCTCATTGAAACAAGAGATGATCTTATATGGCCTGCCTTTCTCTAACCGTTCTTTAGAATGAAACCCAAAATCAACAGCGACCGTCTCAACACCAACCTTGTTGGCTTCAAGTATATCACCCAATGTATCCGTTATGAATACACAGTTATCATGGCACAGACCGTACTTGTCAAACAACACCTTAAACTTGTCAACTTTAGACTTATGATTCTCAAAACCTAAAACTTCAGTGAATATCTTTGAGATACCATTGTTGCCTAGGTAATCAGATATGTTCTTGGCGCACCCGGACGATATAATGAACAGTTCATACTTCTTACTCAGTTCAATCAATACTTGACGGATCTCATCCTTTATCTTCAGTGCAGACTGTTCTGGGTGTATGAACTTGACATAACCGTCCCAGTCAGTATTGATAAACACATTATCTTCATGCTCATAGAAATTACCATCATGGATATCCCTATAGCTCTCTTTTGATATCTCATGCCCCGTGAACTGTTTCAGCTTCATCCTATGGAAATCAAAAGTGTCATGGATGACGCCATCAAAATCGAATATGATTGCTCTGATCATACTCTTGATTATTATTTCAATCTTATAAATAATGACATCCGTATCCCCGACATAAATAAATAGATTAAAAACCAATAATTAACCATAAAACGGTGATTTCAACATGGATTTTGAAGAAAGATTGCGCAAGTTGGACGTACTTGACATTGGTCTCATAAAACTGACAATGATAGCTTTTGCTTTTTTGATCATTGCTCTGTCACCCGAAGTCGCTGATTGGGTTCAATCAACAGACTATCTAGTATTTTTAGCAGTATTTATACTGGCTGCAGCAAGACCTGTGTATCGGTTCTATATAGAGAAATAAACTTCTTTTAAGATGGGGCATAAACCTTTGCCCCTATACATAATATTCATATTATAAATACTACTAAAACCAATGATTATCATGACAGAACTATACCTGATGTTAGGAATCCTATTGATGATCCTGATCCTTGCATTCATATTCATCAAAAAAAAGGACAGAAAAGAACCGGATTACAACGTATACATCATTATAGGCATAGTCTTTTTAGTCATGAGTCTTGGCAATTCATCAAGCAATAGTCTGTGGTTCTTGGGATTATTATTCATGATAATAGGATTAATTGAGAAAGTAAAAGAGAAAAACAAAAAATCGAAGAATAAATAGGTATCAATCGGTAAGTATTGTCTTATTTTCAAAAAAACTATTTCCTTTTCAATGAAGACCAAGTATGAATCTGATTATTATCAAATCCGATACCATCTGGCAAGACCATAAGATATCCAAGATCATTATTAGATCTCGCAAAAGCAGATGTAAAATCATTTAAAGGACCATTTCCCGTCACTCCAGAACCAAGATACATCATACCACTTTGAGGTGTTAATCCCTTTTCCTTTAAATTTGAAGATAAATATTTTAATGGAAAAGGTATAATATTGTCTTTTGAAAATCTATAATCATTATCCTCCGGAAATTCTCCTAGATCTGTACTATTTTCCTCTTTTAAACTATCCAAAAGGTATCTAAACATATCAATTTTAATTTTATCATTTAAAGCTTTTTTATCATCATCACCTGAAAAATTTCCAAGAAGTATATATTCCTTACCATCTTCATCCTTCAATTCACAGGCAATGACATAACTATCTTTTAACACATTTGTAGACAGCATTAATCATTCATCTTTAGGCAGCAATACAACTGAATCATCTTCTGCTCCCTTTTTACGGACAAACACGATATTATCATCATATATAAATATAGGATAATCATGCTCCGAATTTTGAGATAAAACTATATGTTCCAAAGATAATACATCTGTCACACTTGGATTTTCAGCCACACCATTTATTTGATTTTTTAAACCACTATATTTTTCAAATTCATCAAAAAACGTATCATATCCCTTAATTAATTGTGTCATGCTCGCCCCAGAAAAACCATGGAGATTACTTAAATTTGATTTAATTTCATTAATATTACCATCAACAAGAGCATCAATTTCTTCCCAGAATCGAGAAGTATATATGACTTCTGACAAATTTAATCCGAACAGATTTCC
>DAOVHT010000155.1 GCA_030671745.1 Candidatus Nanohaloarchaea archaeon | reverse complement strand
TATTTAAATGTGAAGTTAAGTAACTGAATAGGTGTGTCCGCCACCAATTGAACATAACAACGAATTATACGGAGTTTATTCCGTATAATTCCACTATGGGTGGATATTTTCTTTATTTGTTTTTTTGTTCAATTCCAAAAAATCAAGTGGACTGTTTACGGTTTTTAGGAATGCATTTGATATATGTGTATAGATCTCAGTTGTCCTGACATCATTGTGACCTAATAGTCTTTGGACAATCCTTATATCTGTTCCGTTTTCAAGTAGATGTGTTGCATAACTATACTCCTCCACAATAACTTTTATAAATTTCCAGTATGACATAATGGGTATGCGCAAAACCTCTAAAGGTGTTCCTATGACTGAATACAATCATTTGAAAATTGAAAAGAAATGGCAGACAGCCTGGAAAGATAACAATCTGTTCAAGGCAAAGAAAGATAAAAAGATGAAAAAGTTCTATGCGCTTGAGATGTTCCCTTACCCATCAGGCAAGCTGCACATGGGGCACGTGCGCAATTTCTCAATAACTGATGCGGTCGCAAGATACAAGAGGATGACGGGACATAATGTTTTATATCCGATTGGATACGATGCGCTTGGACTTCCGGCTGAGAATGCGGCAATAAAGAATGATTCTGATCCTAAGACTTGGACACTTAAATGCATCGAGATGATGAAAGAACAGCAAGCATCAATGGGGTTCAGCTATGACATGTCAAGGGAGACCGCAACATGCAACCCTGATTATTACAGGTGGAACCAATGGATATTCCTTAAACTTTTCGAGAAAGGTATTGCTTACAAGAAAGAGGCGCCCATCAACTGGTGCCCTGACTGCCAGACGGTTCTGGCCAATGAGCAGGTCGAGGATGGAAAATGCTGGAGATGCAAATCAATAGTTGTCAAGAAAGACCTGTCGCAATGGTTCTTCAAGATCACTGACTATGCGGATGAACTCCTAGAGGATCTGAGCAAGTTAGAAGATTGGCCGGAAAAGGTCAAGACTATGCAGAAGAATTGGATAGGTAAGAGTGAAGGTACAGAGATTTACTTTAAAGTAAAAGATATGGATTTAGAAATCTCAACATTCACGACCAGACCTGATACTATTTTCGGAATTACTTATCTTGTGTTTGCGCCTGAACACCCGACTGTGAAACAATTGATCAAAGGCACAAAGGATGAAAAGAAGATAAACAAATTCATAACAGACGTTGCAAAGAAGTCTACAATCGAGAGGACGGCTGAAGGTAAAGAGAAGAACGGTATTTTTACTGGAAGATATTTCATCAATCCTGTCAACGGTGATGAGTGTCCTATCTACATTGCAGATTACGCTATCATGGATTACGGTACGGGGGCTGTCATGGCTGTTCCTGCGCATGATAAACGGGATTTCGCTTTCGCGAAGAAATACAAGCTGCCTGTAAAAGTTGTGATACAGCCGAAAGGTAAAAAACTTGATGTTAAAACATTAAAAGCTGCTTATATCGAATCTGGCGTATTAGTCAATTCAGATGAATTTGATGGTACTGATAATGAAGCTGCAAAAGCTAAGATTACGAAATGGCTTGAAAAGAAGAAGTTAGGTAAAAGCACAGTTAATTTCAAACTAAGAGATTGGCTGATATCAAGGCAGAGATATTGGGGTACACCGATTCCTATCATATACTGTGATGATTGCGGTATCGTTCCTGAAGAAAATTTACCTATTATTCTACCTGACGGCGCCAAGTTTGACGGTAAAGGCAATCCACTAGAGAAAATTAAAGAGTTTGTCAACACTACGTGTCCGATCTGCGGCAAGCCTGCAAAACGAGAGACGGATACCATGGACACTTTCGTTGATTCGTCATGGTATTTCTTGAGATACACAGACAACAAGAATGATAAGTTGCCGTTCGGTAAAGACCATGAATACTGGATGCAGGTGGACCAGTACATCGGTGGTGTGGAACATGCAATCCTTCATCTTCTGTATGCGCGATTCTTCACCAAGGCATTGAGGGACATCGGTCTTACTGATGTTGATGAACCGTTCAAGAAACTGTTTACTCAAGGCATGGTTCTGAAAGATGGTATTAAGATGTCAAAGTCAATCGGTAATGTGGTTGACCCGGGTATCATAATAGATAAGTATGGGGCGGACACTGCAAGGCTTTTTATCCTGTTTGCTGCGCTTCCTGAAAAGGAGTTGGAATGGAGCGATAAAGGTGTTGATGCTTCGTACAGGTTCCTGAAAAAAGTCTACCGGTTAGTTGACGATAACAAAACAAAAGCAGAAAAGATTGACATATCAAAGTTGGATGCTAAATCCAAGTATGTGTTGAGTGTTATACATAGTACTATCAATTCTGTGACTGAAGACATCGAGGATTTCAGGTTCAGTTTTGCAATATCTGATATCATGGCACTTACTGGTGAAATCCAGAAATTGGCTCTTAAGAAAGATAAAAGTTCTAAAGCTGTTGTTGCGGAAGGTATTGACACGATCATCAAGCTTCTTGCACCGTTCACACCGCATATCGCTGAAGAGATGTGGACTATGGTCGGGGGTAAAGGATTCGTGTCTGAGTGGCCGGTCAGTAATGAGGATTACATCGACAAGAAAGCCATCCTGATGGAAAAGTTCGTCAAAGATACGGCAGCTGATGTCAGGCAGATCGTGCAATTGATAGGCAAGACGTCTAAATCAATCAATCTTTATGT
>DAOVHT010000125.1 GCA_030671745.1 Candidatus Nanohaloarchaea archaeon | reverse complement strand
ATTATACAGAAGAAGATGAATATAAATATTTAATATTCACTAAATTAGATGAAAATTATATCTTACTTACAAAATATAGCGGAGACAATCCTGATTATCCCCTAAGTACAATTAAGAATGTACACAAACATATTAAAAATATAAAAAATGTCTTGGACGATAAAAAGGACGATAAAAAGTCCTAAAAAAATGGGGAATTCAATCCCCATTTATTCTGAATCAATAATTGTTATATCTGATTGGCTGACATCTGCTTTTGTGACATTCACAACAGTTATCTCAAACACTAGAGTCTTACCGACCATCGCAGGGTTAAGATCCAATGTTACAGATTCATCAGTCACTCCGACAATTGTCCCTTCACCATATGGTGTGGTTACCTTCTCGCCGACAGTCACATCAAAACCAATGTTTATCTTGTCTTCAGTCAAGGTTATTATGCCTGTGCCGAATATTGTCTCGATACCTGCACCGTCTTCGGGATTCTGGATGATAGTTATTGTCGTGTCATTCTTTGATACAACTTTAGACTCCCATATTGTCTGAGGAAGGATTATCGTGTCGTTGACATCAATCATGTATTCCAGACTTACATTGCTGTCTGATACTTCTCTTACACTGAAATTCCAAGGGAAAGCGTCTGAGCTTACAATGTTATCAACAACCGGGTCTTCAGCAAACACTTGAGCGAAGTCAGCCAGAGCAATCTCAAATTCACGTTCAAGAGTTATGATCCGGTCAATGCTTGTTGGCATATCCACTATCTTTGTAGGGTCTGATGGACCGTATGCGTCTTCAGGTGCCAATGTCACTGTCTTTGTTTCACCGACAGTCATGCTGACCACTGCAGCATCAAATCCTTTTATCATCTGGCCTGCACCTACCTCAAAACCTAGAGGACTGTAAGATCTGCCTTCCAGGTACAGTTCATTATCTTTTGCAACCTGCTCGTAACTTGTGTCAAACACTTCTCCGTCTGTGAAACTGCCTATGTAATTCACTTCGACTGTGTCGCCTGATTCAACCATGATTGATGGTTCATTATCTGACAGTTCTGAGTTGAACAGAGAATTCAGATTATAATCACCGAGATTTCCGGTTGCTGCAAGTGCTAATATTGCGACTAATATTAAAGCTGCAAATGGCAATGCAAACTTCTTGAATCTGTTAAATATGCTTTTCTTTTCTACTTTCTTCTGTTTTTTTGCAACTGCTTTTTTTGCTGCGGGTCTTTTAGCCACGGGACGTGTTGTCTTTTTTGCAACCGGTTTCTTGGCTCGGGAAGCAGTGGTCTTTGTGGTTTTTGCAGCCTTTGAGACTGGCTTTTTTGCAACTGATCTTTTTGCTTGCGGTGAAGCTTTTTTTGCAGTTGCAGTCTTACGGGTTGCAGGTCTTGCGCGTTTTGGAGCAGCAGCCTTCACACCGGATGTTTTTTTTGTAGTGGTTTTCTTTTCTGCCATAATCAATCATCTTTATGTGACATTATTTTATTATTGATACTATACACTTATTTTTTGAATAGAATGATTTATAAGTATTTTTATTCTTTGACAGTGATTTTTGCTATCATCACCAGCACAATCACTTATTCATCTAGACATCAGGTCACCGACAAATGCTGTAGATGATACAGTATCACCAAGGCCGACCGTCACTTTGGCGTGACCTCCGACTTTCGTAGGTACTGCTACAAGATAATTTTTTCCTACCGAATATATCCCTACATCAATTCTGTTTTTCAGATGCATGTCAATCATATCTATCTGTCTCAGACCTTCAGGGTTCACAGGCACGCCGGCACCGATCTCAAGATCGACTGCGTGATGGATGAATCCTTTCACACTTTTTGCAAAAGCTGACCCCACACATAACAAGAGAGCGTCACGGGTAACTTTCGGAGAGGTGTAATCCTTGTCTGCGAGACATAGCATGTAGTTTATGTTATGGGCATGGATACGTTTCAGGCCAGTCTTACCTTTTATGAACCTTATGCCTTCATAGAGTTCTTTTGCAGCGTAACCTGAATGTTGGATGCTGTCAGCGAGAGTTTTTTGTCCCATGGCTTTCAAGAGGATGCAGGTCTCTCGCTCATTGCAACCCAGACTGTCAACTTCGGGCAGGATGTACTTCACTATCTTTGATACTTTTTTCAGGTCCTCTTCAGAGGTGAACTCAAAATGGATCTTCATCTTTTTGTTTGCATTACGCATGAGACCTAACTGCACTTTCGCCTTGAAGAATTCTGCATCGGTCGACAGTGATTGGTAACCGCTCAAGAATGCGCGACTTATGCCTTTCAAGACTATGTTTAGATTGTTCGCATATAGGTCATCAAAAAATGGTTCCCTGCCTTTAGGGCGGTAGGAGACTATGAACCTGTTCGTTCGCGGGACTGTGAATGAGATATCTTTCGTCTTTATTTTCTGACCTTCCCTATATTCAAATATCATATTTATCTTGGGGGTGTCATCTTTTGAGAATGCGTCGTTCGCTTTTATCAATTTTGCAGAATCTTTTGTTTCAGATACGGTGAATGCTTTGACTTTCGGGTCGTATATGTCTGCTTCGGCTTCGGACAGTTTCGGGTTGTAGACCCGCACATCATTGACCCCCAGATGCGCCAACACATTTGCTACAATCCCTGCCTGACCGCCGATCCGGTAGGAGTCATAACTTATGGAATCTAAAAGATAGTTGTATGTCTCTGTGTCGTCGATTACCCACTCCATCGCTTTTCCGAGTCGCATCGAACGTATCAGACCCGTACGGAAATCGTCAAGGGACCTTATGTCTTTTGCATCCGCATTCTTTTTAGAATCTACCTTTTCTATCTCTAATTGTTTCAATAGACTAGGTGTTATGTGTTCAATCGCGTCCAGGTTAGTGTTGAAAGCTACGAATATGCCTGATATCTTTTTTGTGCACTTCTCAAAATGTTTGAAGACTGAGTGATATTGTCCTGTCCAGAATGCGCGTGGGTCTCGTTCCATAGATGTCATTTTATTTTATCTTGTATATATAGGTGGTCTTTGAGAGGGGTTGGGTATAGATAACCATCAATTGTTTGAGACAGAAGCCATTACCTTATTTTTGACAGCAAACGACAAGGGATCATATGCATAATATGAAGAATCGCCATATTTAAACGGCCTAAAATAAGTGTTGCCAACATTCAAAAAAGGTGCAATACTCGAAATCAATGTCTCATCATTATCTTCTGTTGAGAATATAAGCTCTATCTTTTCTGGATTCTTACCTTTACAAAAGCTCATAAATTCTTCAGATTCAAAAGAAAACTTTTTATCTTTCAATATCAGGAATACTGAATAAGGATTACTATCAACATTAAGATCACTATTATCATTTATAGATTCCGAATATAATTTGAAATCAAATTCTATCATAAATAGTGTCTTTATAATATCTTCTGGATT
>DAOVHT010000028.1 GCA_030671745.1 Candidatus Nanohaloarchaea archaeon | reverse complement strand
CAGTACCGATGTCACCGCAATCAAAATCAGACACTGTCAAGTTACAGACCGCAGGACTTGCAAGTGTAGTCGAATTTCGAAGTTCCCATGTAGCACCATTATCAGTTGTGACATAAAGGTCGCAGTCAATCGTATCTGCATTAGAATCAGTGAAATTGACAGTGAAAGTATAAAGAGTACCCCATGCACCCGAAACAGGTGTAACATCCATATCAGAATACTCTGCAAGATTATTCAGAATTGCAAAATGATCCACCCATGTATTGACCGCAGTATAATATGTATCATTTGACGCATTTGTCCTTATTGTCCAATTACCCGGCTGCTTGAATGTTGAATCCCAACTGCAATTGTACCATCCCGCATCAGGACCTGTCTCTTCATTTATAGGAGCACATCCGTACCATGATGAGGATGGACTCTTGAGTTCAAACCCTTTTGACTCTGAATCGATCAGACCCTCATCAACACAATCACTTGTCACATTAGCCCTCATAACTATTGATGTACCTGTACCGTAACTTGAACCGTTCACAGGCAATTCAATATCTGTATATAATTTACCGACTGAATCAAAGTAGATTGTAGATGATGTAGAATCCTTATAACATGTACTGCTGGAAGTTCCACCTCTCCATGCATGCTCCCCTGTCGTATAGGAACAGTTTATATCAAAATCATAATTGAGGTACCCGCTTGCATCTGTCTGCAACGAATGGCCATCATCATAACTGTCAAGATCACTGCCATTGACAGTGACCCATGTCATGCCATCCACACCTGACCCGACAGGTGCATATGCTTTATCTGTATCCATTATCTGTGTCTTAAGAAGTATGGTAGCCGTACCGTTCCTGTCAACACTTTGACCACCAGTACCTGTTGGTATTGCAACAACATCATCTTTTTCAATTGTCATTGTAGAACTGATTTCATCCGTATAATTGAAGTCATCAGACACATTGAACTTGTATTGCTTCACACCAAGATCAACTGCAGCAGCACAAGAGAATGTCTTGCCGGAAAAAGTTATGGTTGGATTTCCCTGTGCCCAGATGACTGAATCCATAAGTTCCCATGACCCTGTCAGATTTATCCAAAGACTTACATTTGAACTGTCCCCATCTGAATCCAATATATCCACAGTGAATGTCCAGTCCTCACCCCAACCACCCACACTTCCACCCTGTGTTGATGTTGCAGTAGGATTTGACAGTACAGGTCTTGCAACCAACCTGAAAGCATTTTCAACAACAAAGATATCCGAATCATTATAATAGGCTTTGTCTGCTTTCATTGTAACATTATACAATCCCACAGGCCATGAATTATGCGTAGTATTAGCAATAGTACAATTATACCATCCTGAATCCTCATCCCCTGCAGGATAACATTCAGCATAAGTAGTCCCCCCCTGCACAACACTGATGTTCACATTTGCACCCGAAACAGGACCGCAATCATCACTGACATTACCGCGAAGAAGGATATTGTCAACTCCTTTCTCAAATGTGATACCTCCACCCATAGGATAGTCAAGCATGGCTACAAGAGGTGTGGTCGTTATATTGAAATAGAATTCAGTGGAATTCGTTGAATTATAAGGATCATTATCAATAAGTCCTGATTTCCATTTTTGCGGTCCTACTGCATAACTGCAATCTGGAGTAAATGTATATGTCTGATACCCGGTAGCATTTGTATTGATGTAACTTGTGGGTGCTGATGGATATGGCACATAATTATTGAAATTATCATTTGTCAGATAAAATTTACTCTGCCTAAATGGAATGAATTCATCTGGATTTTTATCAACATCCCATGCCCGCGTGATGAACGTGACATTATAATCTGAATCTGTCACCTGTGCAGACCTGTTGACAATCGTATTGTTCCCAGTTATATATTCAATATATACAGTATCAGGTTCAACATAGAATGATTTTTCAACTGTCTCATTTATGTACCCGTCACCGTCTGCTGCAGTCACATTGAATTTATAGTACCATGTAGTCCCGGCATAGACATTGTTGAATATCTTCGACGAGAATGTAACATATTGATCTGAACCTGAGATAGTATTATTTGTCAGAGAATTGATAGTTGTATAACTTTCACTTGCTTCCCTGAACCATGCTTTGACTATCAATGTATCAAGATCATAGTCAGTTGCATTGACCGTAAAATAATGTTTTTCACCCCAACCTCCTGATTCAGGAGTTACATTAGATGCAACAAGTGTAGGTCTCGTCTCTATCCAGAACGATTCGGTTGCCGGTGAATACACCTCAGTGCTTATGTCTGTTATGTAGAACTCTTGAGTTGAGTTCATTGTAATATTATAACCGCGTGGTTCTTTGCCCGAAGTATCGAAAGTGCAGTTGTAATACCCTGTGGTCTCATTATATATCTCAGTCGTGCATCCATAAGGTGTTCCCGTATACTGAGACACAATAGTGAAATTGACAAGAGTCTCATTCATGGTCTCCTGCGAACTGCAGTCACTAGTTATATTCGCACGGATAGTAACATTATCCTCACCGCGAAGATATTTCTCACCGGCCGGAGAACTGACAAGATTGGTCATCTGCCCATAGACTGTAATTGTATAATTTGAAGATGTATTTGAATTGACATAATTATCATCAGTGACACCTGCCAACCATAACTGATATCCCGTCTCATAATAAGGGGTGCATGTCGGTGTAAATGCAAATGATGCCTGACCTGTAGAATTGGTCGTAAAGACAGAACCAGCATCAAGACCCTGCCCATCTGTCGTGACCCAGAAAGTCACATTGGAATCATTTACATATGACTTGTTCTCAGTATCATAAACCCTTACAACAAGGATATCACTTCCGGCAGACCGATTGACAAGTGTATCATTCAGTGACTCAAATGTCACAGATACCACAGGTTTAGTTATAGTAAGACCCGTAAACACGGTCGTATTGAATGTGTTTGATGCTTCAGCATCCTCAATCTGGAACTTGTATGATGCAGAACCAACATCCTGTGGTGTGAAATCCCAGACTAGAATACTGCAGTTACCCACCCCTCCAGAAATAGTATCCTGTCCTCGACTGACCCAAGTGCCTGTAGTGTTTGTAAACAATGTGCAGGTCACATCATCAGCTTCAACATCCAAGACAGATATGTTGAATGTGAAATTCCTGCTCCATCCACCGCTTGCCGGCGTGACTGATTCATTATCATATGTAGTGTTCAGATTCTCAAGCCAGAACCGCAACAGATGCTCTGTTGAATTCGGATTGAAGTCTGTCTTGCTTGAGTTGACACGTACATCATAGTACCCTTCGGCCCATCCGGTCGTATCGAACGTTGCATTATAATCACCATCATTCTCATTGTATGCAGTAAGCTCAGTATAGGTCGAGGATGCGCTTGACTTCACCTCTATGGAATACGTTGACGCATCAATGACTGGATCCTCATCAGCCCTGATAGACGAACATTCCGAAAGTGTAGTGAACCTGTGAATTATGGCATCCGTTACATTGTGTATGCTTGCATTCAACGGCAATGTAAGATTGTTCTTGAGCTGTCCTGCAACAGTCACAGTAGATGACACATTTGCACCGAACTCTACAAACCTGAAATCACCGAAAACGCCACCACGCCAATCCTGTGTCCCCACTGAATATACACAGTCAGGATCAAAATAATACTTGGCGATACCTGATGCATCTGTCTGGTTTATGACACCTGCAGCGAAACTGTTCGAATCACTGGCATTTATAGTGACCCAGAATGACACGTTCACACCGCTGTCAAGATAAATTCCTGAATCTATATCCCGGACAAGTACATTGAACACAGCCACATCAGAACCCTCTCGATCAACAGATGAATCTGATGCCTGCAAGAAACTGTCAACCTCATCACGCACAATATCGAAACTGTTCACAGCAGTCTCATTCTTTGTTGACAATGTGTCGCTTGCATTGAACTTGTAATACCTTGTACCCATATCTACCGGGAGGAACCTGTGATCATCAAACACGACCGGTTGAACTCCACCGGTGACAGATACGATAGTTGAATTTATGACCTCCCAGTCACCGCTAAGGTTTACCCAGACACTTACATTCACATCATCAGACGCCCACACGTCAAGATCCTGGACATTGACAGTAAATTTCCATGATTCATTCCAACCGCCATCACTTGTACCTTCAGCACTGGTTGACACGACTGCCGGTGCTGTCAGTTTAGGCTGACTTACAAGACGGAATGCATCGTCATAAGTTGTAGTCATAGAATCATTATAATATGCCTTTGTTGCATCAATCGTGATATTATAGTATCCCAATGGCCACAAGACATCCGGATTCAATGTGCATGTATATGTACCGTCACCATCATCTGCAGAAGTTATGCAAGAACCATATTCAGTACCACCCTGTGTCACAGAGATGCTTACATCAGCTCCGATTACAAGACCGCAGTCATCAGTGACATTAGAATCAATTATAAGGGTATCGAAAACATCCGGACCTCTCCTGTATATCTCACCTGAAACAGGTGACATGACATCAGATTCAAGAGGTATAGTAGTTATATTGAAATAGAACTCTGTTGAATTCTTATCTTCTAAGTCTGACTCCCCAGAAAGACCGACCATCCACTTCTGAGGACCTACATCAAAGTCACAACGGTCACCTTTTGAGTTCAGATTGAATGAATAATTAGCGATTCCTGCCGCATTTGGAGGACCTGTCATTGCAGTATCAAGCACTATGAAATCTGTTGGTTCAGATATATTCCTTGTGGTATAGAAATCAAGCAACTTACCGTTCAAGAGGAAATCTCGGTCTGTATCATTGAGTCTGATTGACAGATATGCAACTGACCCCGCATCACTTCGGTTGATCATTGAATTATTACCCTGAAGAAGAGTCAGGCTTATGTTATCCCGTTCAAGGTAGAATGAGATATTATCTGTCTCATCTACATTGCCCGCGAAATCAACTGAATTCTCACTTACATTGAACTTGAACATCCGACCTGTATCAGCTAATGTGGATGAGAATGCAGGTGATGGAATTACGAATGTCACAGTCACATTATTTCCCGATACTGAACTGTTGGTCCCTTTGAGTTCCCAGTTACCTCCAGATGTATTGGTATACAGCTTAACTGTCAGAGTATCCATATCTTCATCAGTCACATTGACGCTATATGTCCAACTCTCACCCCAACCGCCGCTTACCGGAACTGATGCAGGTGCATCTAGATATGGCTTTGTCTCAATCCAGAATATGTTTGGATATACAGTATAATTCATGTTGTGGTCTGTCAGGTTGACTGTGAATTGAATGTCATAAAATCTTGTAGGCATGACGACAGGAACACTTGTATTGAATGTGCAATTATACTGGCCATCTCCTTCATTGATGATACCAGAACAATAGAAGCTATCTGAACTGTCAACATTGACTGATGTGAAATTGACTGTCGCAGCCGGCATGTCAGTACCGCAATCATCAGATATGTTGCCACGGATAGATACATTGTCACCCCTCAGATATTTCTCTCCGGCAGGAGTGCTCAGGTTCAATGATAAACTGCCTATCACTTTCAATGTATAATTTGAAGATACGTTGGCATCCTGATACCCGTCATCACCACTGACGCCACCAACCCAATATTGCCATCCAGTTGAATAAGAACAGGTCGGATTGAACTCAGCGATTGAATATCCAGTTGCATTCGTATCTGTGACATTGCTCAATATGTATGCAGAAGCGTCACCTGTGACCCAGAAACTTGTATTCACGCCGACAGGCACATATGAATTGTTTTCAGTATCAAACACTCTCAATGTCAAAGTGTCAACATTATTTAGCATAATGTCACTCCTGTTGACATAAGTATCATTACCAAGAACATATGAGACATTGACTATTGACTTAGTAAGGTTTGGAGAATTGATTGATGTAGTATTATAAGCATTCATAGCTTCATCATCTTTGACTTCCCATTTATACCAATTATCATTTCCGATATCAGATACATTGAATCCCTGATAGACATATGTACATGTACCTTCAGTCGGTGTCCCGGGAGTTCCAGAGATTATATCCGAACCTGCATATTCCCATGTTGACTGCCCGTCTTTTGATATCAACAGACTGCAGTTGATCGTATCTCCCTCAACATCATAGATGTCAAGAGTGTAATTGAACATCCTTGTCCAACCGACTGTACTGCCGGATAGATCCTCCCAAGCCCCGGCAGTATAATTGTATATATAGACAGTCTTATTTTCTGATGTGGCATTGAAATTCTCAAGCCAGAACCGATTAGTCCACCATGTGTTATTTGAATTATGATCCGCTAAAGTTGAAGTCATGTTGACTGTATAATTCCCTTCAAGTTTGGCTGTTGAATCCCATGTGCAATTATATATCCCGGTACCTTCATCATTTACAGGACTGCATTCATATGTAGTACTTCCAGAATGTGTCAGGTTAAGTTTTATTGTAGCCCCTGACTGGGTACCCTCAGCAGGACAATCGGTACCTGTCGACACATTAAAGTAAACACCATCAGTTACATTGAACACTGAACTCTGGAGCGGTCTGTAAAGATTATTCTTAAGTTGCCCGACAATTGCAAACTGTCTTGGAACAGTCATATTGACATTATCATAGCATGCATTTCCGGTTGTCCCGACAAGCCAATACTGCGCATCCGATGCAGAATAGCCGCAATCCGGATCAAATGAATAATTGACATACCCGTTTGCATCAGTCACAGTACCATTACCCACATCAAAAGTTGCGGCATCAAAAGTTTTCCAGACAGTTGCATTTGTATCAGGACCTACAACTGCACCGAAATCAGTATCATTCACTAACACCTTGAAATACGCAGCATCTGAACCTTCACGGTCTATCGACACGCTTTCACCAGAGATATAGATAACTTCAATGTCATCTTTCTCAAGCGTGATATTCTTTATGGCAGACTCATCTGTATATCCGAAACTGTCAGTCACATTGAACTTATAATACAGATAAGGTCCCGATACGAGATCGGAACAATCAAAGATCTTATTGAAAGTTATATTTGCCCAGGAGACTCCATTGAATCTTTCTTCAGATGCCACCGGATACCATGGACCTGCATCACTGTATGCTTTATAGAATGTTATATTATCAGTATCATCCGGTTCCATGTCCCTGAATTCAACCTTGAATGTATAATTATGTCCCCACCCGTCTGCCTCGATATCAACATAGGTCTCACCCATCTCCGGAGCGATCCCTATCCTGAATGCATCTTCAACAGAAATGCTTGACAGATCATAATATGCTTTTGTCGAATTCAATGTGATATTATGCAGACCAAGGAAAGGTCCTATATTGTCCCAGTCACAGCTGTAGGTACCATTAGCGAAATCAGTGAACACTGAACAGAGGTATGTATTCACTCCGGTAATGTCAAACTTGACCGTATCGGCAGAAGATACATAAATGCCGGTTGTTGCAGTACAATCATCACTAATTGTACCGTAAAGAGTAATGTCTGTCTCCTTCTCATACCTTTCAGTCGGTACAGGTACGTCCAGATTGTTTGAAAGGCTTCCGTTTATGTCAAGCTCAAAAAATGTTGAATTCGTATCAAGGTAACAGCTACCACCAATTATCCCTGCTTTCCAATCCTGCGTACCCGTAAGATACAGTGGCGAAGAACATCCCGGATTGAAATCATACTCTACATAACCCTGGAAATCAGTAGTATCGCCTAAAGGAGTACCCCAGATTTCAGTGGTCGTACCGTTTGTGGTGACCCAGAAATAACCCTGCATACCGCTACCTAGATTGCTGTCAGTATAATTGTCGAATGTGCGCACTTTCAGAGTGGTCGTATTGGTCCCGGTACGGAGCACATCGGTATTGTTTCCGCTGTCATGGGTGAAATAAACACCACGTTTTGTGACATTGAAATTATATACCGGCTCTTCATCAGACAATGCATCAGTATCACTGACATTTATCTTCCAGTACCAAGTACCTATGTTACCGCAAGCGCTATACGTCCTTGTAAGTGTCTTTGTCGTGTTTATGCAATCAACACAGGTGGTCTGGTCAGCAAGCGTCCATGGACCTGTAGAAGAACCCAATGATTCCCAAAGGTATACATCGACAGTGTCGTCATCATCGGTCACATTTACAGTGAATGTCACCTGCGACTTTGCAGCATCGTTACCCCAAACGATTGATGACCTGTCGGAAACAGCGCCAGTAATCACAGGATTGATCTGATGGAAAAATGAATTCACTTTCAATTCAGATATAGGATTCAGATACTGCCTTGTCGAATTTATAGTTATGTTATACCAACCACCCGGTGCACCTGTCACATTCCATGTACAGTTATAATTACCGTCAGCCTCATTCACCACAGAACAGGTCGCAGAATAGGCATCATGGTGCACAGAAAAATCCACAGCCGCATCAACGACCAGATCAGTCGCATCACATTCCTGCGTAAGGTTTACCCTGATGCTGACATTATCATTCTCAAAGAAGTCTCCACCCAAAGGAGAGACAAGAGTATCATTCATCTCACCGACAACATATACGATGAGCGACTCAGTATCATTGGTATCAAAGTAACATGTATCATCTTTTATGCCGCCTGTCCAGTTCTGTGGTCCTATAGCATATTTAGGTGAACAGGACGGCTTGAATATGTAATTGATATGCCCTGTTGAATTGGTCTGGTTGAAATATCCATCATCATAAGTCGTATCATCATATGATACCCAGAACGTGCCATTCCGTCCGGATGGAAGTGCAGGATTGCTTACATTGTCTGCATCAAACACCGAGAATATCAACTGCGTGGTACCCGGGCTTGTCCTGTTGACATAAGTGGCATTACCGCCACCTACTGAATATACAACAGTCACATCATCTTTCTCAACCGTGAAATTGACTCCTGAAAGTTCTGTATCATTCTCATAGTCTGTCGCATTGAACTTGAAATACCACTCTTGCTGATCTGAACAAGAGAAACCTTCATAGCTGAAATTCAACTGGTTCCAGTCATTGCATGCTGTACAATTTTGTGAATCCTCAAACACCCAAGTTGAATTATCAGACGATATCCAGAATGAGACATTCACAGTGTCATAATCCTTATCGTATACCTCAACTGAAAAGTTGAATGTAGCGCCCCAACCATCAATGTCATACACCATTGTATTATTTGTAAGGTTAGGCGCATTGTTTATAGGTGGTATGACCCGGAAAGAATCAGATAATGTGGTAGTGCCATTGTTATAATAGGTCACATTGTATGCCTTGACTATGACATCATACCGACCGACACCAGTGACTGTAGTCTCCCATTCACAGGAATAGTTACCGGAACCAAGATTGATTACATCTGTACAATAGTCAACTGCATCCACATCAGTATTGTTCAGTGTAATGTTCAGTTCAGCATTGGAGATGTCAAGACCGCACTCATCGAAAAGTGTTATGTTTATCGTCACATTCTCGATACCGTTCTGGTACTGTTCAAGATCTTTAGGAAGTGTGACATTGGGTCTCAGATCACCCTGCACATATACAGTGAAATATGAAGACAGCTTGTCAGAATAACAAGTATCAGATTCCGTATAAGTCTGCCATTTCTGCGCCCCTACAGAATACGAGCAATCAGGCAGGAAATCAAAATTGATATACCCTGTTGAGTTTGTAGTATTAGAATCTACAGTCGTATAGTTGGCAGCATTATCATTTGTGACGTTGATGTAAAGTGTAGCTGTTGTAGCACCTATCAATACATTTCGGACAGTATCATTCACACTATGCGCAAGACGCACGGAAACAGGATCAATTGTCAATGACCTGTTGACATAAGACGCATTTCCCACATGAGACTGACCAAGCATGATATCATCTGTGGTCAATGTATAATCATGGAATGTGGTTGTCATATTCCCTTCTGAATTTGAGTCTGTAGCATTGAACTTATAGAACCATGTACCCATGTCAGTACAGGTATAATTATTGAACACGTCCACCTGTTGACTTGAAGGACTGGGCAAGAATGAACTGTTCACAGCACTGTAAGGACCTCCACTTAATCCTTTACTGTGCCATAATGTCAGGTTCACACCAGTATAATGGCTTACGATGATTGAGAAATTCCTCTCAGAACCCCATCCTGAATCATCTGAACTTACAGTCTCTGAAGATAGGGCGATAGGTGATATGAGGAAGAATGCGTCCTCGCGCAGATCAGAATCAGGATTGTTGTATGCCTTTTCAGTATACATCGTCACATTATAATACCCCGCACTTTTACCGGCTGAATCAAAGTTGCAGGAATATACACCCGCACCTTCATCAGTTGCATCCCCTGCAACCGGGCACCTATACGTATTTGCATCAAGAGTCAGATTGAAATAAACGCTTGCCCCTGTTATCGCAGTACCGCAATCATCAGCAAGTGTACCGTTCACCGGTATGATATCCTCCTGACTGTAATTTGTCGAAGTGTCAGGGAACACCTGTGTAGCCGTAAGTGTTCCGTATATATCCACATAAAGCGTAACGAAATCTTTAGTGTCATTTGTCGCAAAATAATCACTTGATGTATTGACTTTCCATTCCTGATGGTTTGCCACATATTCGCAACCCGGATCAAAATCAAGATAGTAATGTGTAGTGTTTTTTGTATCAGTTATCTCCTCGCGCCAGTTAGATGCTGCCGAATCATTTGTTATGTAAAACTGAACTTCATCAGGTGACACTGATGAAAGGTTTGTAGTATATGTATCGTTGTCATCATCATAGACCCTTAACGCCAATATTGCACTGCCGCTAGTCCTGTTTATATCAACAGTTGCTGGAGCGATATCAGTAAATGATATGTCATCCTTCTCAACTGTGAATGACCCAGACTGAAGTGATACATTCACATTTCCGGACTGGTCTGATGCGTTGAATATGTAATACCATGTATCGATCTCATCCTGAGTGAACGTCCTGTTGAACATTGTCTGGTTATCATTGCAGTCATAGCATGTCCAATTCTCATACAAGACCCAAGCCCCTGCACCTTTCTTAAGATAAAGATATACCGCAACCGTATCATTATCCTCATCAGTGACATTTATAGTAAAATTGACAGGTGACGCAGACCACCCATCACTTGCAGGCACTACACTTACATAATCCGATTGAGGTACTGTCGACAGATAGAATGCATTTGAAAGCACCTCTACACCATCAACATAATCCCCTGATTCAGTACCTTCAGAATAAGTGGTCATGGTTACATCATACCATCCAAGCGGCGCATTTCCAGGTGAGTCCCATGACCCTGTAGCAAGAGAGACTATGACTGAATATTCAGTGATGCCATGAGACAATACATATTCAGTTCCATATTTTGCACTGTCTGATTTTACGGCACCGCAATCATCTTCAATGATACCGTCAAGAGGTATTGAACTGCCTCGCGTATAATTAATGCTACCGTCAGGCAACGTCATATATGATGCAGACAGGTTACCTAAGAGTGTGAAAGGGATTGAATCGTACGGTGCAGGAATAGTAGAATTGTCCTTGTAATAAGATGACCCGGAAAGCCCGGTTATATAATAGTTAGGTCCAAGCGAATATGATTTGGCTGAATCGCACCATTCAGCTGTTGTCATCTCATATAGCATATATCCGGTTGCATTGACCACCGGACTTGCAGGATAATAATCATTGAATGTGATATTGCTTCCGAATTTGGATATCTGGAAATACCCCTTACCGAACTCAAGAATTTCAGGAGACGTCCCATTGTCTGTATCATCAAACCTTGTCGTGAAATTCAATGCTGAACTTCGCATGACCGTTGCAGCCCAGCCAGGAGTTTCATTGTACACCGCAACATCATCTTTCTCGACTGAATATGCGAGACCAGAAAGTTCAGTCAAACCATCAGCGTTTGTCGCGTTGAACTTGAATTCCCAGCTTGAGATGTCTGTATATGTGTAATCATAAGTGAAATTTGCCTGTGTCCACGTAGCGCACGATGTACAGACCCAACTATCTATCAATTCATAATCCTGTGCTGATTTCTTG
>DAOVHT010000116.1 GCA_030671745.1 Candidatus Nanohaloarchaea archaeon | reverse complement strand
GATTCTCCTTCTTGTTCAACCGCATCAATATTATTTTCATCAGACTAGACAACATCAGCATCTACTAATGCAGCAACCTCAGCATTATCAGATATCTCAGAACCACTTATTTTATCAATCTCCTGTAACATATTTTGTCGAGAAATATTATCCATATTGGCATTATCTATATTATTTCGGACCTGCACAATATAATTATCTCGCCGATCAATAAGCCCCTGTGAAAACCGATCCATCTCATCAGAATCAAGAGATTCCAATTCTAATTTTCTCTCTTTTGCAAATGATAAAAGGACTTCTGCCTTATTTTCAGAACCAAAAGTAAATAATAGATGGATTCTTTCAAAAAACAGATCAAAAGCATAAAATACTTCTCCTGGAAGGACACCTGCATCAGCTTCTGGATTAACTGCAGAAACTCCAGGAATGATAAGGATAAAAACGAACAAAAAGACAACAGATAAATATTTCATAATAATATCACCATAACCCTATTTATCAAAAATAGTATATAAACACATAGTACCTAAACTATAGATCAGCAACAGACATTAAACTCAGAACAACAACTCTCAGAAGTGACGATATTATTTGTTGCAAGATCAACAAGACCACAAAAACCATTATGCTCATACCGAACACACCAAGCATTTGTATTTAATTCACGCCGTAAATTCACAGTACTGGATTTAATCGTATAATTTATAGAGATATTATTAGGATAATCACCGATATAAGATACATCTTTCTCAAATTCTAGAGAATAACCAACTTTTGCAAGGACTGTCCTCTCATGGACAAGATATTCTTCAATATCATCAATTATAGATTTATGGCCTACAATAGAAATGATATTAAATATATCTGATTCCATCTGATCAATCACAAACAGAGTCCTATCATATTGCATATATGCTAACTCAATATCACGATTTTGTGTAAGTATACCATTTAATACAGTAAGCGAAAAGAGAATGATCACAATACTTATTACAAAAAACTGACCTTTACGGACTTTTCCTTGAAACACATTATTTTTATTAATCATAATACCACGCTTTCCATGTCATAACATACGGCTGAGACATATCCTTATTTGCAAGAAGCACAAAATCACTTGAAACAACATCTTTCACATTATCTTGCACCGTAGATATTACATAAGTTTTGGGCGACACCCACAAGATTAAACTACGTAACAGATGCCATTCATCACTAGATACAATATTATCCGTAATCCATGCTGTCCGTCCTGTAAACCCACCATAATTAACAATTGAAACAGGCATTCTGCCACCAGAATCCATTACATATTCAGATTCAACCAAAACAAATTGGGATTGATTTGATCCAAAAGAGAAACCACGACTAGAAAATACTTCATTATCTTTATTCATATCATAAAAATTATGAGGTTCTTCAATAGACAATTCAATATAATTCCCACGGATATCAATTATACCAATAATATAATTATTGCCACCCATCTCAATCTTATTCCCCTGAACAAGTCCTGAAAAATAACCATCATTTGTAAAATTACGGTCTTGATCCTCATCAATATGTACCAAATCATATCCGACACCAGTAGAATTAATGATTAAAACACCATAATCCTCGTGACCCAGAGACATCATATCAAATTTATATATACCATTTGTTGAATTGATTGTATTTGAAAAATTAAGAGTACTCTTAACATCACCATTACAAGGAATCCCTAAATTATTAACAGTACAATTAGCAGAACCGATAGTATGATTAGTATCACCCACATACACATCAACAATACCTGTTGTCATATCCCACCACGCAGGTTCAGACACATTACGATAAAAAGATACCTCAGTATTCAATACAAAAGGATCAACATGAAAATATTTATGTAAAACATACCCTGCCTCATAGGGATTCAAATCAGAAAAAGAAGAATTGAAATCCGAAGGAGATAAACTTGTATCATTCCACGAAATGCCAAATACATTTTTCTGCACATCAAAATCAACAAAGGATTCATCACTCAAATTTGAAACCTGAATAACCCCCTTTCCTTGCCTAAGAAAACTCAACAATTTCAGATTATATGTATCATTCATCAAACTGATATTACCAACCATATCAATCGCACTCCCATTAATAGGAATAACAATCACATCATAATTGTTCCAGACAGAATCAAAAGTAGTATTTCTAATTTCAATTAACGTTTCTCTACCATTTATGATCACCGATTTATCTTCTCCAAAAACATTTTGCAAGATATTATTGCTGTAACGAGAATAGGTTTCATCATCAGATGTTAAAATACCAACTCTTAATACTGGTTTTATTAGATTTTGAACAGATAAAGCAACACCCATTCTTTCATAACCCGCTAAATATAATGCTGCTTTGGAAAATGTATCATGACTATTTCCAGAGATTAAATCAGTATAACCAAGATGATTCATAACACCTGCAATCTCTCGTGATTCCTGTGATAGTCTTGCAACACGCCAATCATCATCATCAGACACAACACTCATAATATTACTAGAATAACTAAGAAGTATCATCACTGCAATAACAGCCTCAAGACTATGCATAAACCCAATACGCCGTTTATGTTTAATATCCATAATCAATTAGCACCTCATCATCTCTCAAAAATATAAAATATTTATTCTAGCCATAAACCCATCAATTGTTGAATACCTATTTACTGAAACCATATCCCTATTAACACTGCCCCAACCATAAGATAATACTGTTCTCTCAAATGCTACAAAATCCCCATCAATATCAATTTTTGAGATTGTATAATTTACACCAGAAATCAGAATTATATCATTTTTATCTTTACCTATATAATTCACATCCGCATCCACATCAACACGATCATAACCCGACAGACTACTACTATTTCTCACAGTAACATTTACAATCGTTGAAACACCATAATCCTTACTAAATTCCGCACTACCCAAATGATTATACCCTGAAACATAGTCTGTAAATATTATCGGATACTGCTCAATAACTATTTTCTGACGATAGCTAAATCGCTCATCAAATGAATCGCGGAGCAGAGTTTTATTATCAGCATAAGCATAAATCAATGATTCATTAAGTACATTATCTTCAATTTCAATATTCCTTAAAAACTCATCAGAAAAAATCCATGCTTCAGCATGCAAATTATTACTATTTATTGTGTTATAAAAAGGACTGATTGAACTCATCGCAATATTAGCCGCATAAATTACAGATAATGCAAGAACTAGAAATGCAAATAAATAATCTATGTTCAACTGTCCTTTACGTTTACAATCCAATAAAACATTAACTTTTTTATGAACCATAAAATTTACCCAAATACAATAAACACAATAAACGCTACAACTGATAAAAATAATGCATGTTTGACACCTGCTGCTGCAGAACTCTCACTGATCTCCCCGCACATAAGCCCACTCGTTATTGCCTGGATAAGTGCCATCAAGAAAAACAACGCTTCAAAATAACATAATTGTCCTTCACCAAAACCAAAAGGAACACAGATTGAACAAACAAAAGGTACCATAGAACAATACTCTATATCCCCCCCACTTGCAGAACTATCTGATGCACCAAAAAGATTGACATCCATAAGACCTGAAGACACAAGAGGCATCATAATGTTATACATCATAAGAGCAATGACGAGAAAAAGAAAAGATATGAAATACATCATAACAACTTGCTGAGACAT
>DAOVHT010000149.1 GCA_030671745.1 Candidatus Nanohaloarchaea archaeon | reverse complement strand
TATCACTTCTTCAACAATTATAAAATCTACAGCGCCTCTTGCATTTTTATTATTTTCATTAGTTATAATTAAAAATAATTCAAAAACAAAAAGCAGTTTTAAAAATACAAAAGAGAAGGATTTATCTATTTTAAATAAATTATTTGATCTTTATTTTTTAAATTTTGGAGTATTTTTGCTTTCTTTATATTTTATTTTTGATAATATTTCATCAAAAATATTATTAGTAATATTTGATGTTAATTTAGTATTAGTTATGGCTATTCCAGTTTCAATATTTTTGATTCTATTTTTTCCTTACAATATGTTAGATATTAAAAAAAAGATAAGTATAATAAAAACAATAATTAAAAAGAAAATAAATAAAATATTTTAAATTTCATCAATTACATCCCTTCTTTGATCTCTCTGATAACCCTTCCGAAAGCAGGTCGAGTTATAAGGACACCTATAAGCACACCGATAATAGTAGTCAGTGCAAACCCTCTAAGTGCGCCCGCACCCATGAATAGCAAAGGTACCATGGCAGCGATTGTAGTGAATGCTGCAGTGAATATGATAAAGAACGCATTGGCAAGCTTTGCTTTAAGGCTGGTCATGGTCTTCTCTTTCTTGCTGCTTTCATCCGCGATGATGATCTGGTCATCAACACCCGTACCGACTGCAGCTATAATACCTGCAATCGCGGCAAGATCAATTGTCCAGTTGATAAGTGAAGCGACACCCAAGATGATAAGTACCTCGCTCAATGAAGTCATGATGATAGGTATCACAATCCGTACATCACGATACCTGATAAATATGACAATGCTGACGACAGCTATTGCAAAGATGATTGCAAGAATTGCCGTGCTCATGAATTCTTTTCCGAGAGTAGGGCTGATCCTGTCAACCTTTACAATCTCAAGCTTTGTGGGCAGTGCACCTGATTCCATGATTGCCTGCATGTTCCGCATTTTGTCAATTGCGTCTTCCTGACTTTCACCAGGACCGCTTATAGTGATAGTAGTCTCGATTGTACCTTTAAGCCCTGACCCGATCCTCAGAGAATCAACCCTGACATCATCAAGATAAAGATCTATGTTCTCTTTAAGGTAACCACCAGTTGTGCTATAATCAAGAGGAACTTTCTCAGTTAATTTTGCAAACCTTGATGCCGCATCAGCATCAACCATTATCTGGAAACTGAACCTGTATCCCGATTCAGTCGGTTCAACCCGTGCATGCTGTACATCACCGAAGACCTTGACAATATCGTCACCGGTATAAGCAAGACCTGTAAGTTCAATAGTATTTCCTGTTATATTAGTGTACTCAAATACAATGCCTTCAATGGTCACAGTATCATTGATCTCAAGAATCTCATCATTGACAGTGACAGTACCATTATCTAAAGTGACATCATAATTACCGCCAAACTCTAATGTGCCGGAACCGTCCTTAGTCTCGACATGCCTCATTATCTTAGCTTCAAACTTGCCCTGCTGTTCAAGGATCTTCCTGATTTCAGCCTCACCAAGACCTGCCATCTCAACCTGTATATATTTTGACCCGACAGACATGATCCGTGTTTCAGTAAGGCCTAACGTATTGACACGCACATTAAGCGTGGTTATGGCTTTATCTAGGAGTTCGGGATCTTCAGGTTCCAACAGTGCCCGGACGCCGCCTTCAAGGTCAAGACCTTTCTTTATGTCTGTAGTGATTGTTGCAGTCCCGTCGTCCTGCAAAGTATAGATTGGATGTATAAATATGATAGAGACTATGATAGCCACAAAAAGCATCACGATTCTCCAGTCTTTGAGCAATTTATTATAATTCATTTCTTCTTACCCTTTTTTTTAGTTTGTTTTCTGTTATTTGCCTGGCCTCTTACATATTTTGGTTTTTTCTTAACAGTCTTTTCATCAGCATCTTTTTCATCACGGAGATACCATTTCAAGAGCCCGACATTCTGGAACCAAGTGGTGACATAATCAGCAAGAAGCCCGAATATGATGACAAGTGCAATCTGGTCAAGAATGGCTGATGTGGACACAAGGTATAATACAGTGAATGCGGCAAGAGCCGAAGTGGTCATAGTGATTCCTGTCTTCATGGATGATGCGACCCTTTCGTCCAGCGTACCTTCACCCTTTCTTTTGATTAATCTAGTGGTTAGTAAGATGTCAGTATCAACTGAATAACCGATAAGCAATAGAAGTGCGGCCAGAGTACCAAGATTGAGACTGACACCGAATATTACCATGAGTGCCATTGCAAAAAGTATATCTACAGTTGCAGAAGCCACTATTGCGATGGATGGGATGAATGTCTTGAATGTAAGGAATATGATGATTGCCATAAGGCCGAATGCGAACAGGACAGCCATAACTGCCTGTTTCATGAATTCTGCACCAAGTGCGGCACCTACAGACTGTATGTTGATGTCATCCGAATCATATGAAATTCCTGCAGCATCAAGGATTTCAATCAGATCCTTATCCTGAATTACATTTTCACTTTCAAGAACAATGCTTGTATCATCATCACTTGTGGATGTCCTGACTACAACCTGACCGATCTTATCATTTGCCAACTCTTCAAGCAAGGAGACATCGACAGTACCCGAAAGCACCACAACAGATGCCACCGTACCGCCCTTAAAATCAATGCTCTTATCAAGGATCTCTCCGGTCTGCGAATAATTGTATCCAAGCACACCCACAGAGAAGAAAATAAGGATTAATGAGATAAGCAACAATTTTTTGTAGTCAGTAATCATTTTCATAAAGAACACTTACATAAAAGATATATCTATGATTTTATGATTAGGTTTATATGTCTTTTCATTTTT
>DAOVHT010000092.1 GCA_030671745.1 Candidatus Nanohaloarchaea archaeon | reverse complement strand
GGGTATGGCTCCGTCTTCTGCCTGGACACCGTATGGGCACAGGCTCATGACATACATGTCAAGTTTTACTGGTTTGTCTGAGTCGTCAACAGTGTTTGTTGGTATCTCTTTCTCTTCAGCTGCAAGGGCTGAAACCAGTTCTTCTTTAGCCGTTGTGAGGGCTGTCTTTGTCTCTGAAGCGATGGCTGAGTCTAGAAGTGTATCGATACAGGCTATTTCTGCGTTTTGATCATTCCTGTTGAAATCAAATCCGCCTGTAAACAATGACGCGATCAAAAGTATTGCAAGGACTGCGGTTGATAGCATCCATGTGTTCTTATCTTTCTGTAATATTGCAGTGGGATTTTTTTTGACAATTGTCTCTTTCTTAATTGTCTTTTTAGCTACAGTTGTCTTTTTAGAAGGGACTGTCTTCTTTTTTGTGTCGGTAGCAGTTTTTTTAGGTCTTGCCTGTCTTTTTACCTTTTTTTCAGCCATTGATATTTCACCTTTAATATGATTTTTATAGAATGCTGTATTTTTACTTCTGATTAATTTTATGTCAACAGTTAAATATGTTTGTGATAGGGGTTGCATATTTTTGTTTATAGAATTTGTGGGTTATGATGTATTTTAGAGATCTATCCCTTGATCTCTATTATCTTTGCGCTCTTGACAGCATCATCTACAAGTTTATCGACGTCTAGCTTGCTCTCTGCGTTTTTGATGTCTTCTGTCTTTCCGTGGGTCTCAGGGAACATGGGGGTCAGGCCGCAGCAGTGTCCCGGCAGGATTGATATCGGGTATGTCTCTATATCTTTTGATATCTTTATGATCTCAAGCTTGTCGAGACCTATCAGTGGTCTCAGTACTTTTGTTGATATGCAGGTGTCTTCTACGTACAGGTTATCAAGGGTCTGGCTTGCTACCTGGCCCAGGCTCTCGCCTGTTATGATCCCTTCTGCTTTTTCCTTTTCTAAAATTTTCTCGGCTACCATGTACATGAACCGCCTGCAGAGGACACAGGTCAGTTTTCTGTCGCATTTCTTTACTATCTCTGCCTGTGTGGGGCCGTGCTTTGCGATGTATAGTTTAACGGTCGTGTTGTGGTGCTTTGCAAGTATTGTCAGAAGTTTCTTTACTTTCTCAAACGGTCTCTCATCTATGAATGGGCGGTTGTCCATGTGGACTGCTATTATGTTGCAGCCTTTTTCAAGCATCAGATGCGTTGCTACCGGGCTGTCTATACCGCCTGAGATGAGTGTGATGAGTTTCATAATTATCATTTTAGAATCTATCTTTTTATAAATCAGTTGCCCACATACCGTGAATAGATGCTTTTTGCCTCGTCCTCGCTTTTGACATTCTTTATGATTGCTCGACCGTCGTTGAATATTGATATGTCTATCGGGTCATGTTTGAAATGTAATACCGGGCCGAATACGCTGGCGGTTCCAATGTTTGAAAATCGCGGGTACATCTTCACAAGGTCGAGTTTTTTCTCTTTTGCGGGGACTATCTGGTATGCGCCTTTTCCGCACAAGGTTATGATCTTTGTCTCTTTTTTTCTTTCAAGGAATTCGTACTGGCCTTTGCATGACGGGCATCCAGTTCTCTTCTTGACATGTATCCTGTCGAGTTTCTGGTTCCAGAGGTCTATGTAGGTCAGTGTGGTTGAGTGTTTCTTATTGGTCAGGATCTTTATCGCCTGGGCTGCTGCAAAACTTGCGATGGCCGTTGATGCGCTGTTTAAGATACCACTGGTTTCGCAGGTCTCGGTCGGGCCTTTCGGTATGTCTTTGAAGACGCAACGGAAGCATGGTCTGTCTTTCGGGACAAAGTTCATGGTGGCGCCTGTTGAGCCGATGGCTGCTGTATAGATCCATGGTATCTTGTGTTTCATGGAACAGTCATTTATCAGAAAGCGCGTCTCTATGTTGTCTGTGCAGTCGATTATTAGGTCTTTTCCGTCTATAATATTCTGGATGTTTGTTGCATTTATGTCTTGCGTTATTGATTCTATCTTTATTTCTGAGTTTATCTTTTTCAGTTTTTCTTTTGCGACATCTGCTTTTGCTTTACCTATGTCTTTCTCGTCAAACAGGGTCTGTCTTTGGAGATTGCTCTTCTCTATGTAGTCACGGTCGGCTATTGTTATATTGCCTATGCCTGCGCGTGTCAGGAGTTCGGCAACAACTGTTCCTGTTGCACCTACACCTATTATTGCAATCTTGCTTTCTAGAAGTTGTTCCTGGTCCTTTTCTGAAAACTCTTTTAGTCTTAGTTGGCGTGAGTATCTTTCTGTGTCCATGACTAGTGTTGGTATGGTAATATTTTATAGTTTTTGATATTTGTTTGTTTTTTGGAAATTTATAAAGTTTAAGTTTATTCCTATTTGGGTTTAATACTTTGTGAGCTCTGCTTTGTGGGTGGGTGCTGGCAATTTAAATAGTGTTATTTTATTCTTAATTAATGATTAAATTTATAATACTTTATAGGTTATATTTAGTTGTGGATGATTGTTATGGATGAAACTAATACTTTTAATATGGATAGACGTTTACCGTTTGCATTGCGTCCTATTTTAAACTATATGCTTAAAGAACACAATGATATACAAAGAGATGTCCTTGATCATCTGAAAGACGAACTTGAGATATATATAGACACACATTTTGAAAAAGATGCTGATGGGGGGGTTAAAGGTGATATAGATTCAAAAGTATTTTATAGATTTTTTGAGTCTCGTTTAGCATATTATGTAAATGAATATAGAGATAACACAGATAATATGATTAAATTTGAGGAGTTTCAGAATTTATTTGATGTGATTTATAGAACTACATTTAATATTCATGATAGTATTGAAGAGTTTAATAACTCGATAAGTGTACTTAATGTTGATTCTGAGTTAAAAAGTAAAGAGTCTTTCAGTGATGAGAAATATAAATCAGATCAATTATTATATCATCATTTTAAAACAGATATTGGTAATAAAATTAAATCATATAATTCTCGTATGTTAGAGTTATCAGATTTTATGAATGAACATGGTATTTTATTTGATGATGTTAAAGAAAATACAGAGTCTATTAAGTGGTTTAATGAGTCACAGGTTAATGTTGCGGGCAAAATTGATGATTGTAATGGTTTATTTGAAACGATTAAACAGACAGATGATTATGATGTTATGATAAAAAATAGTCTTTTATTAGTTGAACCGTTTAATGAACTATTAGAATTTATGAATTTGAATTTTTATGGTTGTACCGAGAGTATTGATAAAAAGTCTTTTGATGATTTGGATAGGTCTCATAATTCAATTTTCAAAACGTTTATTGATTTAAATGATTTAGGAAATGATTTTGAAGATATTATGGGATATATACTAAATAGATGTGATTTAAAAGCAATTAAAAAGAAAAATATTTGGGGGAAGGATAAATTAAAATTTGTACAAAGGGACCCAAGGGGTATTTGATAGATTTAATCTTTTTTGACTTTATTTTTTTAGGGGTTTATACCTCGAGATTCTGCTCTGTGGTATATGGTTGATTTTTGACAATTATTTCATTTCAAGAAACTGAATATCTTTGAGAAAAGACCGGATGCCCTTGCCTGGACCGGTGGCTGGTAATCAACACCGATAAGGTTTCCTGCAAGCTTGTTTATCTCATGGGATGTGTTTGTGTTTGGTTTGTATGAGATAAGGGGTGTCTTTGCAGCAAGGCTTTCCTGCATATATTTCTCTTCAGGGATTATTGAGATTACCGGGTAGCCCATGAGCGCCTCCACTTCGGAGACTGATAATTCTGAGGGTTGATTTCTGTGCTTGTTCAATGCGACGCCTAATATGTGTGTGCCCATCTCTTCTGCAATCTTTACTGTCTTCAATGCGTCTGTCACTGCTGGCAGTTCTGGGTTTGTGACGATCAGGACTTCGTCTGCTGCCTTTATCCCGGCCAGACCTTCATTACCAAGTCCTGCAGCACCATCAAGGAGTATTATATCGTGGTCGCCGACAAGGTCAAGGATTACATTGTCCATGTTTTTTGGGTCTGTCTTTTTAAGGTCGCTGAGTGAGATTCCAGCAGGCATGACATTCACACCGGATGGATGTACATATGTAGCCTCTTCGGGGTATGCTTCACCTCTTAGGAGATCGTGGAATGTTTTTGGATATAATGGTATGCCCATGTGGAAACCTAGGTTTGGTGTTGTTAGGTTTGTGTCAATTATCAGTACTCTTTTGTTGAAGTTGTTTCCTGCGAGAGCGATGTTTGATTCCAGTGTTGTCTTTCCGACACCACCTTTTCCAGAAGCTAGACATATTACACGAGTCATTTGAATCTAATCCTTTTTTTTATCTTTTTTAATGTTTTATTTTTGTTTTGATGTTATGGGTTTTTTATCTGTTAATCATGTATTCTATTGATTT
>DAOVHT010000140.1 GCA_030671745.1 Candidatus Nanohaloarchaea archaeon | reverse complement strand
CATCGACGGTAAGTTTGAAGAGCTGCCAACGATACAGTTTGCAGATGACATGAAGCTCGGGTTCATGATGTTTTTGAAGACGATACCGTTCATCTTTGTCTATATGGTATTGATTACAGGTATGAGTATGGTAAGTGAGACTATTTCAGTCATCATAACTTTGGCTACAGCATTTTTTGCAGTCCCTCTACTTAACATAAACTTCATGAGAAAGCAGACGGTCGGGTCTTATTTTGAGTTAGGTATACTAAAAGCCGTGACTGGAAATGTTGGAGACTATGTTATCATGATACTAAAAAGTATTGCTCTGACAATCATATTCTTGTTCATGGCAATATTCTTGGTCGGTATCCCTGCGCAGATGTTTACGAAACATATCTTTATCGCTGACTTCTACAGAAGGTATGTCAAGGGATAAAACCCTTATCTTTTCTTTCTTTTTTTAAATTATTTCTAAATTGATATTGATTCGTTTTTGGTCCATATGAACCATATCTGAATCATAAGCAAATATAGATTTTAAAGAAAAATATAGTCCCGCCAGGATTTTCGGACAAAGTCAGAAAATGAGAAAATCTTCTGATTTTTAAAATTCGAACCTGGGTTCCCAAATCCAGAGTCTGGAATGATTGGCCTCTACACTACGGGACTATCTATAGCAGTCATTATTTCTTTAGATAACTTTTTAAATCTAAAACATATTTAAACCATCTTGAGCAAATATCAGTCATGGTAATGATACTTAAGGCAGATGGTACAAAGGTCCAGTTCGACAGGAAAAAGGCAAAGAACAGCTGTCTGCGCGCAGGGGCATCGTCTGCACTCGCTAAAGAGATCATGGAAATACTTATGCAGAAACTGAAAGATGGGATGACAACTTCTGACATGAAACATATAATATATGCTGAGCTTGAAAAACGTGAAGAACAGACGGCTGCAAAGTATGATATCAAAAAGGCGATCGCATGCCTTGATCCAGTACAACATCAGTTTGAGAAGTACATCATGCACCTATACCAGTATTACGGTTATGAGACTGAATGGAGTCCGGTACCCAAACCGCAAGGGTTCTGCACAGATCATGAGATCGATGTACTGCTGAAAAAGAATGATGAGATAACATTTATTGAATGCAAGCACCATGTAAGGTATCACAGGTTTACGGGGCTCGGTGTGCCGATGCGGGTGTGGGCACGGTTGCAGGACCTCAAGGATGGGTTTGCAGGCAAGAAAGAAGGTTCTTATGATTTCAAGGAAGCTATCATCGTCACAAACACCAAGTTTTCAGACCATGCAAAAAGGTATGCAGGGTGCCAAAATAAGAACCTGTCTTTGGTCGGGTGGAACTATCCGAATCCTGCGGGAAATCTGACGGACCTTATTGAAAAGAAGAAAGCATATCCACTTACAATGCTTCAACTAGACAGTGTTACAATCGATAAACTTTTTGATCTCAGTGTGCATGACATCAAGGACTTTGTTTATGTATCTCCAGATATCCTTGTTAATTCTGGGCTTACGCGCGACAAGATTAAATATTTACGGAATCTAGTTGAGGATATAATTGCTTAATAATAAAAAGATTTTCGGGTAAGATGAAGTTATATGGTAAAGAAAAAAGAAAGTATAATGGCTAATTCGAAAGCATTTGTCATAGTCATCGCTTTTCTTTTCTTTAGTTCTACAATCGGTGCTGTATTTCTTCAGGCACCAGATCAGAATAGTGCAGACATACCAGAGGACCAGATACTTTACGAACCGTTGACTGAACAGCAGGAAGCCATACTTCTCCAGAATTTCAGAGTCATTGTGTATGCTAGCGCTCCATCTGAGAGTTTCCTTATCGATGAACTTGAGATGCTCATGAATTCATTCCCACAGGTTGCTGTAGAAGGCGGTGCTGGATATTTTGTTTATCTTGTCGAAGAGACTGGTGAGAGTGAGATGATAACTGTAAAAGCTGTCAGTAATGAGACGGATTTTGATTCTTATGTCGAAGAAGATGTCGTATCTTTCATCTGCGATAATTCGCACCCTTACATTGCGTCACAGTATATGATCTGCGCGATCAATGATATGTGAATGTGGTGTTTATATATGATTTTTAATTCTATTTTAAACATTTATAACTTCTGAAATAACAATACAGTATATGGATTATAAAACAAAAACAATTGAATCCTATAATCAGAATGCAAAAGAGTTGTCTGAAAAGTTTAAAGAATTGATGGATTTCAGAAAAAGATACGAATCTCAAAGATTTATCGATCTATTGAATGGTACAAAAATTTTAGATCTAGGATGCGGGGCTGGAGACAATTCACTTTATTTTAAAGATAAAGGATTAGATGTCACCTCCATTGATCTGTCTGAGGAAATGATTAAGTTATGCAAAGAGAAAGGACTCAATGCTTTTCTTATGGATATTGAGAATCTGGAATTTGAAGATAAATCTTTTGATGGGATCTGGGCAGTAACATCTCTGTTGCACATACCAAAATCAAGATTGAATAAAGTTATTGAAAAGCTAAATATGATTCTTAAAGATGACGGAATCCTTTATGTCTGTGTCAAAGAAGGAGAAGGAGAAAAATTCGTTGAAGATAAATCTACAAATACAGAACGATTTTTTGCATTTTGGGAAGAAGAAGAGATCAAGACATTGTTTGAACCTTATTTTGTTCGATTTGAACATGATAAGATGCGATTGAACAAGACTGTGTTCTTACTTGCGTTCTTTAAGAAAAGAGGATAAAATAATGCATGAGTAATATCATACATGAAAATTAAGGTAATTTTTTTGGAGTTTCATATTATGATGAAGGCAATACTTAATAATAAGAATCAAATAGTAAAATTTTATTCAATAACATATTCCCATCCGGGTCGCCATGCTTTCTTTATTCTCCAATCATCTGCGAAAGCCTGCGCCCATGTTTTATCTTTCAATAAAACATCTACTGCTATTTGAGGCGCTTTATGAGCAACAATGGCAACTGATTTACCATCATAATCTGTCTTCAAAAAATCAATAAAATCATTTTTCCT
>DAOVHT010000154.1 GCA_030671745.1 Candidatus Nanohaloarchaea archaeon | reverse complement strand
TGGGACGGAATTGATGAAAAAACTGTAGAGCAATGGCAACTCTTAGGCGACCCAAGTCTACAAATCGGTGGTTATCCATAGGTTTATTCAGCGCCAATATAGACTTCTCTAAAGCTATTTTCATCTCTTTTCAGAGCGATTTCAATAGATTGAAGCATAGTATCTTTATCTTCAGGTAATCTACCATTAACATGGATATAATTTGTATAATGTTAGGTTATAAACCATACAAAAGGCGCATTTATTCCATGGACATCCAATTGTTGTCTGTACTAATAGGCTATTTGCTTCGCTGGGGGGGCGGCATATATGATCAGTATAACGTAAATCATTAGTCATTATTTTCAATTATTGTAAATATTGTTATGATATATCAATGTCAGTTTTTCATTTTGACAATATACCAGCAAAAATATAAATACAATGAACGACAAATATTAACATGTTAGAGTATGACACATTAATTGTACTCTTTTCAAATTTCGTCGTCCTACTCCGTTCAAAGGATAAAAAACGGTGCTTATAAACATTATATCACGATGCACCACATGAACTTTTTTACTCCACAGAGAGGAAGTAGAACGCACTTCATGGGATGTGATAGCTGACACGCAAATAAAGAAAAAAAGAATTATTCATTTATTTCTTGCAGATACACAAAATGCAGGAGGGGGAGAAAAGCGATGAACAGGCAACACCTCACTTATGTCAGAGCATTTGCTCTTGTCATGAGTTGTGTTGTTGCCACACTAACCATATGTAACCTTTTTACTATCGCAACAAAAAGCATTGAAGTAGATATACCCACCGAGGAAGACATTAGCTGGTCCATTGATCCCCAACAAAAAGAAATCCTATTTCGAACATCGTTTGCTGTTAAAAACCATGGCACATATGATATCAGCAATATTGATGTTACAGCTAAGCTTGTAAAAGACAATGATAAATCTCTTATCTCTTTTGAAAAACAAGACATGATCGTACTAAGGGGCAGTGACAAAACATTTGACCTTCTCGTATCCCTTGGTCTTGACACGATTTCTTGGTTTGACTGGTTGAGTCTTATGTACAACGACACCACCTTACAATTGGTGCTTGACATTGATGCATCATACATGTTCGGCCTAGTTGATTTTACCGTCGATGAAATTATAGAAATTCCCTGGTCACCCCCCATTGCAAATCTCTCTGAAAATGAAATGGTAAAAGATGGTATGAACGGTGTGCTTAATCTCTTAAATATAGCGAGCAATGGTTCAATACCCACAATGTCAGATATTTTTTCATTATACACTCTGCCTGAATTGAACTTTACTGCTGAAAACGGTTTTTCGTTTATCCTTAATATCTCAGATTATTCAGATGCGGTGAAAAAAATCACTTTAAGCATTACAACACCATTGATTGTAATGGATGGCAAGTTTGTGTTCAACGCAGAAGTCCTTGTTGGAATTGAAGAAGGAGCACCGCTCTTCAAAGTGCAGGAGGTAGCTATACAATATGTCGAATAACCAAAAGTTTATCTCTATTAAAGCATGTCTTGCTTTACTTTTTTACTTAATCATTCCATCAATTGCAATTATTCTCATTATGCGTTCATATCCTGAACTTTCAAAAAATCGTTTTTATACAATAATTCAATGGATCCTTCCTACGGCGATTGTAATTGTCTTTCTTGCACAATGTAGTTTATTTTATCAGAAAGGAAATTTCAAACATTATCTTCTTAACATCGGTTTTGTAATTGCAACAATGATATGGGTCTACGGACTTTTAGGAGGAGACTTGGTTATTACTAACCAGTGGAATGAATTTCAATTCAAGATCCATATGACCAAGTACGTGATACTCATCTTATTCGTCGCAGCTATCAATATTATCTACTACACACTTGAATGGAGGTTTTACAGTAAAGGACATACATCTCCCTACCAAAACATCAAGGAAAAATGCAATCCACAATCAGTAAACCCACCATATCCATTTAAAACCTGTTAGTTATTGATATCATATCTAACCACACAACATAATTTTCGTTGAAATTTCTTCTTAGTGCCATTCGTATATAAAATGATTAGAGCCTGACAGGTAACACTCCAATATATTAAAATAGCATATTATTGACAGCATTAAAACATGGATTGGAAGCTTTTGCTATAGAGGATTTTTCAAAACCTTCTATATATTTATAACCGAACCATGTTATGATTTTTGAGAATATTAAATGGATCGCCTTTGTATTGATTTAAAATGTATTCAATGCTGTAAAGATACAAATATGCTTCTTTCCGATACAGATATAAAACAGATAAAAAGTTTAGGCTTCTCCAATAATTTCTTTGTTGATACTTTTGATGGATGGTTGCAGTTAAAAAATAGAGATGGACGTTGTGTATTTCATAATGGTATAAAATGTTTAATCTATGAGGATAGACCTGAAGGATGCCAACTGTACCCTATAACATTTGATAATGATAATAATTGCGCTATTTTAGATGAGGAGTGCCCGTATAGAATGAAATTTCTAATTACTCAAAGTCTAAGAAAAAAATTGTTTCATCTTATTTCAAGGATTGTATCTGAGAGATCCCAGAGAATGAATGGCTACAATGATTAGATATAAATCTATAAATCATAACTATTGGATTATTACTAAGTATTACTCAAATTTTATTATCTTGGATAAAATCTTTGAAGCACCATCATGAATTAC
>DAOVHT010000018.1 GCA_030671745.1 Candidatus Nanohaloarchaea archaeon | reverse complement strand
GTATCAACATACACAATCAACGGCGAACAGCTGACCAAAAGAAAACTGATCACAATCAACGGTTCGATGGTCACGACCGAGACCAATATCCCTCTGATGCTCAGGACAATCTTGCCCGGTGTAAAGGAGAATGGCGCAGATGTCAGATTATCAAAACTGGATGGCACACCACTCGCAAGAGAGATCGAATGGCACTACAATGATACAGATGATGTGGTGCTGCACTATCCGTTCAATACGACTGCCGGCGCAGATTCACAGTTCTATGTATACTGGGGCAACAGTTCACTGACCGAACCTGCAAATGATTCGACATACGGTAGCCAGGCCGTTTGGTCTGGATATGAAGCCGTCTGGCTTATGAATGAAGATCCTACATCTAATATCACAGATAGGACAGGCAATGGAAATATTGGGTTAGTGTCTGGATTTGTAGCAGGTGATCTACAAGATGATGCTTATGGGAAAATGTTAAATTTTGATAGTAATTATATTGATATAGGTAGGGTTACAGAGATAGAAGGTTCAACAGAGGATTGGACTATTGGGGTATATGGTCGATATGATCTATCAACACCAAATGCAATGACCTTATATGTGTATGACGATGGTAGTGATACAGTTGCAAGTGGTGATTATTATTCTTATTTCAGTACTGTGTATGGTGGTATGCTCCTGGCATGGGGTGGTGGTGAAGCAGATGCTCAGATGTATGATGAACTTAATAATCATTTAATGACATTTGGTAGGACATCCAGCAATTTTGTAGCACATTTAGATGGTGTCAATAAATATGATGCTGCACAGACAGGATTGACTGGCGGTGCATCATTTAATTTATTATTAGGTGATGATTTAAACAATAATTTTATGGATGGTAAAATTACATTTGCATATCTTCACCTGAGTGCATTGACTGCAAATTACCAAACTACTCAGTTCAATTCCATCAACAACCCAACAACTGATGGCACTGATTCATTCTATCTAGACCGCGCAGACGACACCCAGAAGTATACAGCAAAATCCAACTCGACAGGGACAACCTCTGAATTCCTGAGACGGCAGCCATTGACGATCAACACAACAGGTTCAGCAACGCCCGCAGATTATCAGGTGAAAGTCACAGTGCCGTACAAGAGCGCAATGAACATTGATTTCAGTGATGTCAGGTTCAATACTGATGCCAACGGCAGCGGAACATACATTGACTATTGGGTTGAGAATAAGACAAACAGTAGTACTGCCGACATCTGGTTAGAATTGCCGGCAGGCATTACGGATGGCAATAATGATACTATGTACATGTTCTATGGGAACAGCAGTTTGAGTGATGGCGGTTTTGGTAGTGATACTTTTGTATTCTTTGACGATTTTAATGGTGATTCTCTTAATAGTTCTAAATGGACTACTGTGGGTACTGGCGTATCGGTACATGATAGTTATTTAGATATTGATAGTCCAAGTAATTACAATCCTCATATCTATAGTGGTATGGATATAAATACTGGACACATAATGGGCATTAGACATAAGAATGATGATGATTATGTGTCAAGTTTTGGTTTTAGTGATGTTACGACAAATGTGTATTTAAAAACTAATGGAAATGGAAATACTATGTTAGTATATGGGGTTGCAACTGATTTCCTTAGATGCACCAATACACTTTCAGATACTGATACTTCATCATCTGATTTAAGTAGAACTAATCCAAACGATTGGCATTTCTATGAGATTGATAGAAAAAGTGCAAGTGCTGAATATTTTACCGACGGAGTAAGTCAATTTTCATCCAGTGATAATTATTATACTGGTTCATTGCCGGTTGTGATACAAGGATATGCAGTTGGGGGAACAAGTTTCTTGGTAGATTGGGTATATGTTAGTAAATACATAACAAATGAACCGACAGCAACCTTCGGTGCAGAGACCGCCCCAGACACATATTCAGCAGTATCGGACAGTCCGGGCAACGCAGATGTCTTCACGAGACGAAAACCGATCACAATTGACCATTCAGGTGCACTCACCGACTACCAGACCAGATTGAACATCACATACGAATCCGAGATGCTCGCGAACTTCGACGACATCCGTTTCGTGACTGACTCGGGCGCGCATGTACCATACTGGATTGAGAACAAGACTGATAGCGCAACGGCCGAGGTCTGGATAAAGAATAATCTCACCGACGGAGATACAACAATTTGGTTGTACTATGGCAATGATGGTTTGAGTAATGATAGTGATAGTGCTGCTGTGTTTGATGCATTCGAAACATTCGACACTGACACAAATTGGAGTATGTACAATCAAGCGCCAGATTCAGCATATAGGTTCATAGGTATAGAAGACGATACATTACGGATAGATCTTGGGAACCCTATTGGCGTAAACCCCGCGTTTGTAGTATATAAAAATCAATTGACATTACCATATATTGCAGAATATGACGTACTGATGATAACTGGTGGAGATATATACGATTCAATATCAAGGTGGTATGACCACATTGGACTTTCATCTGGTATTTATTCAAGCACGAATATAGGGGAATCATTGGGATGCGGTTATGAAGACGCCTTTCAAAAATTGTATTCTGATTATGGTGTATCTGAAACGACAGGTATGTCATTCTCTGAGAATGTGTGGTATCATACATCACACACAGTAACATCAACATTTAATAAGATAGAAGTTGATGGGCAGGGAAACAATACAAATGACGAAGCACATACTGGGCAATATTTTGGGTTTGGTGCCACACACCAGGCTGCAAGGTATGACAATTTCCGTGTCCGCAAATACACAGCAACCGAACCGATCTACACAATCGGCGCAGAACAATCCCTCTCACAGACATCAATACTCTCAAAATCCGGCGCATACTCCCTAGGCGCAAACACGACAAACGCATTCGCGACAATAAATGGAGAGACAATGACCGCGTCAATAATTTCCGGTTGGAATCATCTCGCATTGACTTACGACAAAGATGCAGGCACGCAACAGATGAGACTGTATGTAAACGATGTTGAGGCAACAACAAATGATTATTCAACCGCAATCACAACAAACACAGATGACCTGCTGTTCGGACAATCACTCAATGGCACAATCGACGAAGTACGAATCTTCAACCGCATACTCACACCAGCCGAGATCAATGCATCATACAACGCCGGACTCTACCGTTTGGAAGCAAACATAACCGACCTGGCAGAAGGCACCTACACATACACAGCCTATGCCCAGGACCTGGCAGGAAACTTAAACCAGACCGATACAAGGACATTGACATATATAGATGATTCTGCTGCCCCAACAATATCATTTATCTCGCCGACATCAGACAATAATACTTACCTCAATGAAAACCACACATACCTCAACTGGTCAATCACTGAATCAAACCCGGACACAACCATCCTTAACTGGAATGGAACTAATTATACTATGTCTCAGGATTACTCAAACAGGACCGACCTTGCCGATGGTACCTATACATATTATGTCTGGGCAAATGACACATTAGGCAACACTGATCAGACAGAGACAAGGACATTGACCATTGACACGACCAATCCACAGATAGGATTCATCGCCCCGACTGAAGATAACAATTCAAACATCAACGAGAACCACACCTACATCAATGTCACCGTCACAGATGATACCAACACGACCGCTTTCATCGACTGGAACAATTCTCTTGTCGGTTGGTGGCGGTTCAACAACGAGACCGGCGAGAACAACACATTCTTCCGTGATTGGTCGAGTTATGGCAACAATGGAACCAACAGTTCCGACCCGACATATACCACTGGTAAATTCGGGAAAGCATTGCAGTTTGACGGCAATGATTCCATAACTATAGATGATGACATTTCACTTAATCTAACAGATGCAATCACAGTATCTGCATGGGTAAACATTATTAATGTGTCCAAATACTCGGCGATTTCTGATGACATAGGAACAATAAGTTCATTCGCAAAAAGAAAATTAATCACATTGAATCATACAGGCGCACTCACAGACTACCAGACCAAATTGAACATCGCATACGAATCCGAGATGCTCGCGAACTTTGATGACATCCGTTTCGTGACAGATTCTGGCGTATACATACCTTACTGGATTGAAAGCAAGACTGACAGCGCAACCGCCGAGGTCTGGATCAAATCAAATCTGTCATCCGGTGACAATACAGTCTATATGTATTATGGAGATGCAATAGCGACAAGTGAAAGTAATGTTAGTAAAGTGATGATTTATGATGATTTCAATGATGCTAACTTAAATCTAAATTTATGGGATGCTATAACAGGGTGTGCAGGATATAGTATAAGTGGTGGGGTATTGACATTGAACGCACCATTTGATGAAGCATTTCAAGGTGGTTTAACATCTAAAATATATGAAAGTGGTGCGCAAATATTAGAAACAAGAGTTCAATTTATCGGTGATACAAATAACGCCATCTTTGGGATGTATTTAAATAAAAGTGATGGGAGAGATTCGGGTTCTTATCACATGTACCATTGGCAAGGTAATCTTCAAGCGTTCAGGATTATGAATTTAGGCAAAACTGAAAAAGAACGTGATTATGTAACACAAACAGAATCATTCATAACTTATAAATATATAAATAATGGTACTTATATTGAGCATTTTTATGATGGAGCATCTCAAGGTTCTTTGGCGGGATATACAGAGTTGAATAATGGTGATTTATATTTTAAATCCGCAGGTTATATTGATGGTGGTTATGATGGAGACATAGCAATTGATTATGTAATTGTCCGCAAGTACACCTCAACAGAACCGACCTACTCAGTTGGCGCAGAACAATCACCTGCCCAATCATCCATACTATCAAAAGAAGGCGCATATTCCTTGGGCGCAAACACGACCGATACATTCGCGACAATAAATTACCAGACAATAACCGCGCCAATAATTTCTGGTTGGAACCTTGTAACATTAACTTATGACAAGAATGCAGGCGGTACAGATGAGCTGAAACTTTATGTTGATACTACACTTAAGACAACAGCAGATTATTCAACCGCAATCACAACAAACACAGATGACCTGCTGTTCGGACAATCACTTAATGGCACAATCGACGAAGTACGAATCTTCAACCGCATACTCACTCCCGCAGAGATCAACGCCTCCTACAACGCAGGGTTGTACAGATTGGAAACAAACATAACCAACCTGACAGAAGGGACCTACACCTACACAGCCTACGTCCAGGACCTGGCAGGAAATGTTAATCAAACAGAGACAAGGACATTGAGATATATAGAGGATTATGATGCACCGACCATAACATTCATCTCTCCCTTATCAGATAATGATGTATACTTGAATGAAAATTACGCATACCTCAACTGGTCAATTAGTGATGCGAATCCGGACACGACAATCCTTAGATGGGCTGGCGTCAACTATACTATGTCTCAGGATTACTCAAACAGGACAGGTCTTGCTGACGGCACCTATACTTATTATGTCTGGGCAAATGATACATTGGGTAACTCAAACCAGACCGCGACAAGAACAATAACGATCGATTCACAATCGCCATACTACTGGAATATTCCGGACGCATGTAATATAAATTCAACAAGAACTTACGAAGATGCAACAATAACTGCTAATTGTAAAATCACAGTAAATGCAACAAACGGATATTTAACATTAAGAAACACGACACTTTACGCTCAGGAGATTGATGTTGAACAGGGAGCAACATTTAAGATAGAGGATTCAAGATATACAATAATCCACAACAATAATTTCACGATCTCAGGAACCGCCTACATAAACAACAGCATAGAATATTTCAATACGACCTATGATGGTGAAATCGGGATAAACGTGACATCGACCGGGTCCCTGTACATAATCAATAACTCGAACATCACAAACGGTGGCGATGTCTCAGGCGGTAATGCGACCGCGCATTTCTTCTTCATCGTGGACGCAGGCAGCAATTTCAGCCTGAACGATTCTCATCTAAGCGAGGTAGGTTACGATGGCGCAGAGAACCACAAAGGCCTCTTCATAGAGACAGATGCGACATACATAATCAACAGCACAATCGAAGACAGTTACATCGGTCTATACCTAAACCATTCAAACGGCAGCATCATCGCAAACAGCACAATCACTGCAAGTGAAAGTTACGGGATGTACATTGATTCCTCCTCTGGAAATTCAATCTACAACAACCTGTTCAACAACACAGACAACATAGGTTTCACAGGAACTACTTACACAAACACCTGGAACACCACCAAAGTTGCAGGCACAAACATTGTCGGAAAAACTTACATCGGTGGGAACTACTGGGGCAAGCCAGATGCAACTGGTCAATCTGATATCTGCTGGGACACGACCGGCGATGACATCTGCGAAAGCGCATATGCCCTAGCGACAGGAAACATAGATTATCTGCCTTTGACACTGAAGTCTGACCCGACAGATCCATCAATAGGATTTGTAGATCCTACAGAAGACAACAATTCATACATCACCGAGAACCACACCTACCTCAACGTCACCGCAACAGACACAAACGATATCACAGCCTTCATCGACTGGAACAATTCCTTGATTGGTTGGTGGCGGTTCAACAACGAGACCGGTGAGAACAACACATTCTTCCGAGATTGGTCAAGCTATGGTAACAATGGAACCAACAGTTCTAACCTAACGCATACCTCAGGTAAATTCGGCCAAGCATTGCAGTTTGACGGCATTGATTATGTAACTGTTGTTGATGATAGTACATTAGATATTACAGACCAGATTACCGTGTCCGCATGGGTGAATGTTAATGTTGACACAGATGCCGTAACAACATACACAATCAACGGAGAACAGCTGACCAGAAGAAAACTGATCACCATCAACGGCTCGATGGTCACGACTGAAACTGATATCCCACTGATGCTCAGGACAAGATTACCCGGTGTAAAGGAGAATGGCGCAGATGTCAGATTATCAAAACTGGACGGCACACCACTCGCAAGAGAGATCGAATGGCACTACAATGATACAGATGATGTGGTACTGCACTATCCATTCAATACGACAGCGGGTACAGATTCACAGTTCTATGTGTACTGGGGCAACAGTTCACTGACCGAACCTGCCAATGATTCGACATACGGCAGTCAGGCGGTCTGGGATGCAAATTATGTCGGCGTCTGGCACATGAACAATGATCCATCTGGTACTGCACCACAATTATTAGATTCTACATCAAATGGTAATCATGGCACCTCTTATGGTTCAATGACTTCTGAGGATTTAGTTGATGGAACATATGGTAAATCGATTGATTTCGATGGGGATGATGATTATTTTAAAATTTCATCTAATATTGTAAAAGAGATTTCTACGGTAGAAATATTAAATACGCAAACGACCGGTACTTTTTCAATAGATTATGCATTCTGGAATGGGGCAATTTCTTCAGGCTATTTTTTTGAAGGAACACATAGTGTACGTAGTGATAACGGATATTCGCAGAGTTGGGCACTGTCTGCTGCAAATGGGTACCCCGCAACAAGAAATGATTTTGGTGTTACTCCTTCTGTAGATAAAAGAAATTCGAAGCTATATATGGCACATACTTTTGATGGTAATGATATTGGTTATGTGTACGAAAATGGAATTTTCTCAGGTTCAGATGGATTTGCATATGGAAGTTGGGAGTCTGCAAGCAGTTATATTTTAACAATAGGACGGGCAAAGACATATAATGTTGATGCAGGTGCTGAAAATTTCCATAATGATAAAATTCATGAGGTAAGGATATCGGATGTAAATCGTTCCGCAGATCACATATCAACAACCCACAACAACATCAACAACCCGACAACAAATGGAACTGATTCATTCTACCTTGACCGCGCAGATGACACCCAGAAGTATACAGCAAAATCCAATTCGACAGGGACAACCTCTGAGTTCTTGAGACGACAGCCATTGACAATCAACACAACCGGTTCAGCAACGCCCGCAGATTATCAGGTGAAAGTCACAGTGCCGTACAAGAGCGCAATGAACACTGATTTCAGTGATGTCAGATTCAATACTGGTGCTGGTGGCAGTGGCACATACATCGACTATTGGGTCGAGAATAAGACAGACAGTAGTACTGCTGACATCTGGTTAGAGTTGCCGAATGGAATAATAGATGGTAATTCAGATACAGTGTACATGTTTTATGGGAACAGCAGTTTGAGCGCTAATAGCAATATTACTGATACATTTTTGATCGGTGATGGGTTTACAGATTTAAGTGCTTGGACTCAGCAGGCAGGCACCTGGACAGTTTCGGGCGGGTTGATGTCCTCTCCGAATGCTGCCGGTTTTAATTATCTCAGATACAATTCAGAGCTATCAGTATCAGATAATTATGTGATTGAACAACGGTTCACAGGTACATCTACATATTATTATGGACGGCATGTCTCGAAAACTGATAATCCTATGGATTATACTGTCGGTTATCAGTGGTTTGCGTCACAGTATAATAATGATATGCGGTTGTATATCGATAGTGTATTGAGGTCAAATCCTTCTGTAACTGTCAGTTCATCAACGTGGTATAAGAGCAAAGTGATAATTGATGAGACTGGTGGTCATGCTCATTACTTATACAGTGATGCGGAGAGTCTATTGCAATCAGCTACCGGACTTACTGACGATTCAACCAATACGGATGATTATTTCGGGTATTTTGCAGCAGGCACTGATGATTTATATAGTGTCGATTATGTATTCATCCGAAAATACATCGCAAACGAACCGACAACGACTTTCGGCGCAGAGACCGCCCCTAATCCATATTCAGCAATATCAGACAGTTCCGGAAACGTAGATGTCTTCATGAGAAGAAAATCGATAACATTGAATCATTCGGGCGCACTCACCGACTACCAGACCAAACTGAACATCACATACGAACCGGAGATGCTCGCGAACTTCGACGACATCCGTTTCGTCACAGACTCAGGCGCATATGTTCCTTATTGGATTGAGAACAAGACAGACAGCACGACAGCCGAGGTCTGGATAAAGTCAAATTTGACAGACGGCAATACGACCATCTGGATGTATTATGGTAATGATGGATTGAGTGGAGGGAGTAGTACTGATGGATTCCAATTTAATGATTTGATAGTATCTGTCACATCTAATGATGCAGGAGTACAATCAACAAATTATTTAAAACTGTTTGATGGCAGTATTGCAGATACTTATTTCTGCCAATGGGGAGAAACTGGTAATACCGAAAATGTGAATTATGTAATTTTTGAATTAGATAATCCCTATGTGATTACTGGTATACGTTTTGCAGATAGAAGAGTTAGTAGCTATCAATACACAGGAACAGTTAAAGTAAGGGGGGCAGATACACTTGGAGGAACATATTATACTATTATGTCTGCACAAGGAACGATAGGTCAAACGGGAAATCCATATGATTCTGATTGGTATCCATCAGAGAGTACCTATTTTGAAGGAGAAACTGCCACATCATACAAGTTTATTAGAGTTGATGTATATGCAAATAGTCGTGGTGATTATGAATCATTAGTAGAGCTTGTCTTACAATTAAGTTCTGATGCAACATACACAATCGGCGCAGAACAAACCCCAACACAATCATCCATACTCTCAAAATCAACCGCATACTCTTTAGGCGCAAACACGACCACTACATTCGCGACAATAAATGGAGAGACAATGACCGCGCCGATATCTTCCGGCTGGAACCATATCACTTTGACCTACAATAAAGATGCAGAAACACCACAGATGAAACTGTATGTAAATGATGTTGAAGAGACGACAACCGACTATTCGACTGCAATTTCAACAAACACAAATGACTTAATTCTCGGAAACAACTTAAACGGCACTATCGACGAGGTCAAGATCTTCAACCGCGCTCTCACCCCCGCAGAGATCAACGCATCCTACAACGCAGGACTCTACAGATTGGAAACAAACATGACCGACCTGACAGAAGGCACCTACACATACACAGCATATGCCCAGGACCTGGCAGGAAACTTAAACCAGACCGATACAAGGATAGTGACATATATAGATGATTCTGATGCACCTACAATAATATTTATCTCGCCGACATCAGACAATAATACCTATATCCATACAAACTACACATACCTCAATTGGTCAATCACTGAATCAAATCCAGACACGACCATCCTTAACTGGAATGGAACTAATTCTACTATGTCACAGGATTACTCAAACAGGACAGGTCTTGCTGACGGCAGTTATACTTATTATGTCTGGGCAAATGACACCCTTGGCAACACGAACCAGACAGAGACAAGAACTGTAACAATTGACACAACTGACCCATCAATAGGATTCGTACCCCCGACAGAAGACAATGATTCATACATCAACGAAGACTACACCTTAATCAACGTCACAGCGACAGACGCAAACAACATCACAGCGTTCGTAGACTGGAACAACTCCCTTGTTGGCTGGTGGAGGTTCAACAATGAATCCGGCGAGAACAATACATTCTTCCGCGACTGGTCAAGTTATAGTAATGAGGTGACCTGTGAGGTAGCTAATTGTCCAGATTACACAACAGGGTACTTCGGAAAAGCGATGCTCTTTGATAATAATAATGATTATATTCCGTTAGAAAAAACAATTTCACAATTAGGTATAAGAGAAACAGGAACAGTTTCTTTTTGGGTATATCCGCATTCATTTGATGTAGAAGATAGTATAGTTGGCCATTATTATTTAACAAAAGGTCTTAATGTTTTACTCAATAACGGAAAACCAAGAATATATGCATATGATTCTTCAGAATTATTTATTTTGACTGCAGATGATTCTATCTCATTGAATAATTGGACATATTTAACATTTACCTGGAATTCTACAAGTGTTATCATTTATGTTGATGGTTCGGATGTTAAAGATATTTCATATAGCGGTACAATCGGTGATTCTGGAAATGATATTCATTTTGGTGATGATATAGGTAATGTACAAAAATATGATGGGGTATTAGATGAGATAAAGATCTGGAACCGCGCACTCACCCCTGCAGAGATCAACGCATCCTACAATGCAGGACTTTACCGACTTGAAGCAAACATGACAGACCTGACAGAAGGCACCTACACATACACAGCCTATGCCCAGGACCTGGCAGGAAACTTAAACCAGACCGATACAAGGACTGTGACATATATAGATGATTCTGCTGCACCAATCATAACATTTATTTCGCCGACATCAGACAATAATACCTATATCAATACAAACTACACATACCTCAATTGGTCAATCACTGAATCAAATCCAGACATGACCATCCTTAACTGGAATGGAACTAATTCTACTATGTCTCAGGATTACTCAAACAGGACCGACCTTGCAGATGGTACCTATACTTATTATGTCTGGGCAAATGACACATTAGGTAACGAGAACCAGACAGAGATAAGAACTCTGACGATCGACACAACCCCACCGACAATCACAGTCCAATCTCCATTCAATCAGACATACAACTCCCAATCAATCTGGTTCAATGCTACACTAGACGGGGACGGAGACTGGTGCGGCTACAGTCTGGACCACCCGACACGACCGTCATGGTCAACATCATGGAATCACAGCAGAAAGATTACAGTCAACAACACAGCTAACTCCAAGAACCTTACAGACTATCAGGTTCTTGTAAACCTCACAGTCTCAAACTTCAATTTCACAAAGGCGAACTCAGACGGAAACGACACAAGGTTCACATGGTTTAACGGCTCAACTGAACAGAACATTTCATATTGGATAGAATCATGGAACTCGATAGCAGAGGAAGCTCTCATCTGGGCAAAGGTGCCTTATGTCGCACCAGGCACGAACGGGTATGTCTATATGTATTATGGTAATGCTGATGCAAGTACAGAGAGCAACGGAACAGCAGTTTTTGAAGAGTTTTGGAATTTTGAGGACGGCACATTGCAAGGATTTACTGCAGAAGACGCAACTGCTGTAGTTGCCACGAATAACAAAGCAGGCTCATCATACAACATAGAGCTTAATGATAATTCCGGGGTGGTGACACATGCGGGTAAATTGTACCGTACATTTGATTACCAGTCAGGCATACTTGAGTATGATGCAAGAAGGCGCGCAAGCGGAACAGTATATTTCGTATCGGATTTACTTGCAGGAGCCACCCTTGTATATAGAAATGTAATAATGGTCACAACAGAATACATACAACATAATAACGGTTCCGCACATGTTGATTACAGTGGGGGTTCAGTTACAGCAGTAGAGGCAGTATGGGAAAAGCATAGTGTTGCGTTTGACGAATCCGCCAGTACTATGGAAGCGTGGTTGGATAATGTTTATTTAGGTAATGGAAAGCGAGCAAATGCGGGCACAATAGATACATTAATATTTAATTCCGGAACCTCTGCCGGTATTGGCATATATGGTAATATTGATGATATTAGGCTTCGCAAATACACCGCAACCGAACCAAACACAATCCTCGGCACGGAAGAAGGCACATACATCACGATGTCAAACGATACGCAGACGCATTTCTACGCCTCCGACATTCTTGCAGATGGACAGTACTATATAATCTTCCAGTGCAACGACACTACTGGGAACATCAACACGACAGATTCAGTCTATTTCACAATCGACACAGTCAATCCACAGATAGAATTTATCGACCAGACTTCCGAAGACAATGACAACATAAACGACAATTACGCCTACATCAACTGGTCAATAACAGAGATAAACCCTGACACGACAATCTTGAACTGGAACGGTACCAACTGGACCCTGACCAACAGCTCAGTAAACATAACCGGCCTTGCCGACGGCATCTACACCTATTATGTCTGGGCAAACGACACCGCAGACAACGAGAACCAGACTGAGACAAGAACTGTTACAATCGATACAACCCATCCGCAAATAGGATTCGTACCCCCGACAGAAGACAATGATTCATACATCACCGAGGATTATACCTACATCAACGTCACAGCAACAGATGCGAACAACATCACAGCCTTCGTAGACTGGAACAACTCCCTTGTCGGTTGGTGGCGGTTCAATAATGAATCCGGCGAGAACAATACATTCTTCCGCGACTGGTCAAGCTATGGTAACGATGGAAGCTGTACCACTTGTCCGAACCACACAACAGGTAAGTTCGGTAAAGGAATAGAGTTTGATGGCAGTGATGATTATGTTTCTGTAGGTGATCCTGCAATTCTTGATATGGGACTTATTGATTTTAGTATTGATGCTTGGATAAAAACTCAAACATCAGATAGTTCTTTTATCGTTTCTAAGGGTGGTGATCTGGCAACGCCAGCAAATGTTGGATACCATATGCGAATGATTGGTGGGAGACTTGCATGGCATATACGAGATACTGATAGTTATTCTGACAGTGTTGCAGATGGTGCATTTATCAATGATTCTAATTGGCACCATGTTGTTGTTGTCTTCGACAGGGATGGTAATGGGTACCGGTATGTTGACGGAATTTCTTATGGGACATCAAGCAGTATATCTTCAGAGTCAAGTTCTGTTGATAGCACCTCCCAATTTAGGTTTGGATCAAGATATGATACCGGTCCTGCATACTTCAACGGCACGATCGACGAAGTCAAGATTTGGAACCGCGCACTCACCCCAGCCGAGATCAATGCATCATACAATGCCGGACTGTACCGATTGGAAACCAACATTACAAATCTGGATGAAGGCACCTATACCTACACAGCCTATACCCAGGATTTGGCAGGAAACATAAACCAGACAGATACAAGGACATTGACATATATAGATGATTCTGTTGCACCAATAATAACATTTATCTCACCGACATCAGACAACAATACCTACATAACTAAAAACTACACATACCTCAACTGGTCAATCACTGAATCAAATCCAGACACGACCATCCTCAATTGGGATGGCACAAACTATACGATAGGAGTGGATTATTCAAACAGGACCGACCTTGCAGATGGTACCTATACCTATTATGTATGGGCAAATGATACATCGGGTAACACTAATCAGACCGAGACAAGAACTATAACAGTTGACACAACTGATCCATCAATAGAATTTATCGCCCCGACAGAAGACAATGATTCATACATCAGTG
>DAOVHT010000110.1 GCA_030671745.1 Candidatus Nanohaloarchaea archaeon | reverse complement strand
TAGCTATTGCATTCTTGATCCCATGCTTAAGAAGGACCAATACATCTGCCCTGCCCTCACATACGATTATTGCATCCCCGCTCTCAACGTCAGGTCCTGCCGGACATCCTTTATAGTTTGTTATGTCAGCAGACCTTACAGATTCCATAAGCTCTTCTGCAAGTGTAGATATTTCCGGAACATCTTTCATGAGTTCCCTTAGAAGTATCTTAGACCTGTCAATTATCTGTTTTCGCTTTACAGCCCTTATATCTTCAATAGACTTACAGTAAAGTTTTGCGTCACATGGACCCACTCTCTCGATAGTCTCAATAGTTGCAGCTATAAGTGCAGTCTCGGTACTGTCCAGGCTGGAGGGTATTGTGATCTTTCCTTTAGATTTACCTTTTACAGTTGTTACGTCCACATCGATTCTTCCGATTCTTCCCGTCCTCTGAAGTTCACGAAGATCGAGCTCATGACCTAAAAGTCCTTCACTCTGACCGAATAATGCTCCTATGACGTCCGGTTTTTCAACCGTTCCTTCTGCAGCAAATTCTGCAGTGATCAAATATTTAACTGATGTCTGTGCTAATTTTCCCATTTGTAATTACCTCTTTTTTTAACAAGAAGGTGCACGAAGAAATAGTTTTTCAAAATTCAAAAATTCAATATTCCTATGATATCTATTGTTCTGTATCCTTTGGTTGTTATGATATGTGAAATGTTGAATCTGTAAACATTAAATGCCAAGTGTCTGCCTGGCAACTTCTTCAGTTATACCTTCTATTTTTATTGTTTTCTTTCTGCTCTTTGCGCCCTTTGTTATCTTTACGTTCTTGCGCAAGAGTCTTTCAAGGTTTTTGATTATCTCAATATTGACCTTGTTGTCTTTCGGTCTTTCTGTCACAGAGACCGTTATCTTTTCATCTTTCGATTCTATCTTGAATCGGGAACCATTAAGTTTTATTGTCACGTTGAGATATGCGCACTGTTTATCCATGATAATTATCTGTCACGTAATTATTTAATTCTTTTTTTTGCGCATGTGTTAAGATGTAGCCCGTCAGTAACGCAAAATATCACCGTTCAATTTTGTTGACGATGACGGGCTTTAATGTACTTTGTATAGTGTTAGGGTATCCTTATAATCATCGTTCCCTCAAAAAGGGACCCATTAACACCTAGCAATAACATTGAAATACACCTTTAAAAAGGTTTGGGTATGCAAAAAATAGCAAATATACCCTAAAAAGTGCATAAAACCTATAAAATATAGAAGTATTGTCTAAAAAAATTAACATAGATTATCATTATGAAAATATTATCTTGATAACTCATCTATACATAATAGATATAATATAATTATTTTATGAAAAACTCTTCTTTAATTATTCAATATCTTTTCATATCTCTTGATAATCTATTATATCAATCGATACTCAAAATTATCAACCATTTTTAAAAATAATTTTTTATAACTTTTTCTCAACCGACAATGATCCTGGCATCGGCAACGACCGCCCTCTTTGAATCGACCATCAATGGATTTATGTCAAGCTCCTGTATGTCAGGATTGTCCTTGACCAATTTAGAGACAGAGACGAGCGCTTTCTTTATCTTTGATACATTGGCTTTAGTCTGCCCCCGCACACCCTCCAATACAGAAAATGATTTGAGTTCATGTAGCATCTCACCCGCATCTTTCTCAGTTATCGGTATCACACGGAACGCCACATCCTTTAACACCTCGACAAATATCCCACCTATACCTACCATTATGACAGGTCCGAACTGCGGATCAATTTTAGACCCGATAATAAGTTCATGCCCCGATACCTGCTCAAGAACCAGCACGCCCTCAATCTTTGCATCAGGATTTGATTTTGAAACATTTTTCATGATGAGATCATAAGCTTTCAGGGCATCATCTGAATCATGTATGTTAAGCACGACCCCGCCTGAATCCGTCTTGTGCACAATGTCTGGTGATATGACTTTCATGACGACAGGGTACCCAATACGCCCCGCATATACAGAAGCTTCATGCCTGTCTTTTGCAACAGACTCACGGGTTACGTTAAGCCCGTAACTAGAGAACATCTTCTTTGATTCATGCTCAGTCATCAGTACCATCACAATCACTTATCATAAAACTTAACTTTAAGGAGTTCTTTATCTTTTATCGTCTTAAGATTACTGCCGTCATGTGTCCTTGAGACATCCACAATGAAATTATCATACAGTATATCCCGACCTATTATCATCTTATGAGTCATGTGCGTCCTATCCTGCACATTTGCACCAACCTCAAATTTCCTGCCTGCAATTTTAAGATTGACCTTGACTATCTCTCTTTTAAATTTCTTGTTAACAGACGGATTCATAACCGTTATGGTCCCTATCGGTTCACCAAAATCAAGCTCTTTAGATATTGTAGCATCAATTGATGTGGTTGTTGCGCCCGTGTCACAGATTGCGGCTATCTTTGCGCATTTTTTTGACCCGCATACATGGACAACTTCAGTCAATCCGATTATTTTTTTATTGATTTCGGCCATCATAATTCACATTAACAAATAATTATCATTCTATTTATATATCTTTGAGCCTATTTTTAAAATGAATGCGTTATGGATGACCTCATCAAGACCTTGACAGCTGAAGAACTGCAACTTGCAAAAAGATCAATGCCATACCTATCAAAGATCATATCAGACTGCCTAAAAATCAAAAAAGACGAAACCTTCTTGATTCTGGGAGACACGGGCTACCCCAACAAGAAGATCGCACCGATACTATGTGCCGGTTACTTTCTTGCCGCAAAAGAATTAGGCATCAAAAACCCGAAAATAATACTGCAGGAACCTAAAGAAAAGGGAGACTTTGCAGATACGTACATAACTGATGCCTTGGCATCTCTTGAAAAGAACAGCCCCGTGCTCGTTGCCATATCAAACAGATTAGGTAAATTCAAATCTTTAGGCAAGAGTTTCAGGACTTTCATGAAACATGAAGGTCACAGGTTCGCATCAATGCCGAGCCTTGGCAACCTATCGACTAATGACATCGATAAGATACTTACCACGCTAGACATTGATTATGATGCCGTACGCAAGAACTGCAAAAGGATCAATGAAATAATAGACAATGGAGACGAGCTCCACATAACGACTGAAAAAGGCACAGACCTCTATATGAACATCAAAAATAAGAAAGCGTTATCTGTAGCCGGCATCTATGACCTTCCGGGCACAGGTGGCAACATACCGATCGGTGAAGTCTATACCCCATGCCGCGGTAAATTTGTTGAAGGAAAGGTCGTGATTGACTTGAGCTCACGGATCAAAGAAGGTACACAACTGATAGAAGAACCCATCACTCTTGAGATCAAAGAAGGGACCGTCGTATCCATAACTGGCGGGAAAGAAGCAGAAAAGCTTAAAAAGACCCTTGACTGGGCACACAATCACTCAAAATTTCCCTGGGGCGTAAGACGGATCGGTGAACTGGGCATCGGCCTGAACCCTAATGCAAGAATAATCGGTTCCATGAACATTGACGAAAAAGTTGTAGGTACGGCACACGTTGCAATCGGCAGCAATTACTGGTTCGGCGGCACAATATATGCAATAATCCATCTTGACCAGGTCTTCAGGAACCCAAGAATTGAAGTTGACGGACAACCACTGAACCTCCCCCAATAAGACAGTTATAAATTCTTTCAATAACCAAATACATTGATGGAAACAAAGAACACATTAAGGATTTTCATCGTAGACAAAGAGAACAGACCCACATTCAAAAAAGAACTGACAATTCCTTTATACCTAGGCGACATAGACAGTTTCTCAATCTACCTTCAAAAGAAATG
>DAOVHT010000035.1 GCA_030671745.1 Candidatus Nanohaloarchaea archaeon | reverse complement strand
GTATGGCGCATACTGGTGTTCTCATTGCCAGAACCAGAAAAAAGAGTTTGGCAAGTCATTTGATTACGTTGACTACGTTGAATGTACAGACAATGAATTCGAGTGCAAGAACGCAGGCGTGACCGGTTATCCGACCTGGACTGTAGATGGTACAAATTATCCGGGTGAACAGACCTTTGCAAGACTTTCCGAGCTCAGTGGCTGTCCTTTACCGAGTTAAGGATTCATTTTTATTTTCAATTTTCATCCAATTTAGACATTTTAGGTCTCAGTCACCTAAAAGCTTATAAAACTATTCGTAATAATATAGAGAGTATCAGCGCAAAAACAAACAACAATCAATTTTTGTGTGGGCTCGTAGCTCAGTCTGGCTAGAGCACCGGACTTTTAATCCGGGTGTCGGGGGTTCAAATCCCTTCGGGCTCACTACAAGCGGTGCTCCCTTGAGGCGCACATGACATTCGGCTCTTCCAAAAGAGCCGAAGTCATTTCTTAATCTGATAACAATTTATTTCTTGAATTTAAATCTAGATTAAACTTAATTTCAAGCTTCGCTTGAAAAACCAGATATATATAATTCAAAGATAAACATACTCTTATGAAGACAACAATGATAATCCCGACTTATTGGGGTCGTAAAAAAGAAAGTCCTCATAATCCAGATGATACAGTATATGACCACCCCACACCGATCGATTCTGAAGGAACATTACAGAGAGCAATTGAAAGCATAAGTGTATTAGATAACAAAGACTTTGAACTCATAATAATTGTTGCAACCACAACAGAAGACATTGAAGTTGAAGCTGAAAAAAAGGTCAAAGAAATAATAAAAGCATCAGCATCAATCGCAAGAATAAACATTTCAATGTTTGGCCCTTCACAGCTGAAAAAAATCAGCAGATACATGACCGAAAATAATAAAATTGATTATACAGATCTCCTCAGTCTTGATGGATATTCAAATGTAAGGAATATGTGCCTATTCATACCCCACATAATCAGTTCAGATACAATAATCCTCATAGATGATGATGAAGTGTTTGAAGACACGAAATATATAGACAAAGCCAAACAGTTCATCCATAAAAAATATGAAGGCAAAACGATTGATGCCGTGGCAGGATATTATCTACAGGAAAACAACGATTTTCGTGCAGATATAACTCCCAAACCCTGGACAAGATTCTGGGATAAAAATCAAAGTATGAATAGCGCCTTTGATAAGGTAATAGGAACACAACCACGATTGAAGAAGACCTCTTTTGTTTTTGGAGGAAACATGATACTCCATAAGAATATTTTCAAAGTCATACCTTTTGATCCCTCTATCCCTCGTGGTGAAGATATAGATTATCTGATAAATGCAAAAATGTTCGGTTTTGATTTCTATCTTGACAATGAATTGTCAATAAAACATTTACCCCCTAAAAAATCACATCCTATATGGAATCAGATAAGAGAAGATATCTATCGTTTCATCTATGAAAAGTCAAAGATTGAGAATCAAAGACCTATTGAAGGCATGGCTATTGTGCAACCAAAAGATTTAGGTGATTATCCAGGAAATTTCATAGATAAAAACCTTGAAAAGAAGATTGAAGATACATGCAATTCATTATCCGACTATTATCTCTCAAAAAATAATATTGAAGATAGTAAAGAAGCATTAAAGAACATAATGCTTGCAAAAACTGATGCAATACCGGATTATGATACATTCAAACATCTATGTAGACTTCAAAAGACCTGGCAGGAGATGATGCGGTATATAGATGATGACAATGTACGTAAAGAATTGAAAAACATACTTAAGACCTCTGATTTAATGAACCAAAACCTTTAACATTTATAACCTTTCTACATACAATATTATTCTATCCTTTAAGGCGATATCTATGGAGAATAAAAAAAATACAGAACTCATCCACTGGGCGGACCAGGTAGCAGACCAGATAATCACTGAAAAGGGAGACAAGAAACAATACGTATGCGCTTCAGGCATCACACCTTCAGGAACTGTCCACATCGGCAACTTCAGAGAGATAATAACAACTGATTTAATCACAAAAGCACTTGAAGACCGCGGAAAGAAAGTAAGATTCATATATTCTTGGGATGACTACGACAGATTCAGGAAAGTCCCGAAGAACCTGCCCGAACAGGACAGACTGAAACAGTTCTTAGGCTGTCCAGTATCATCAGTTCCAGACCCTTACGGTTGCCATAAATCTTATGCTGAACATTTTGAGAAACAGCTTGAAGAATCATTGAAAGACCTTGACCTGAACATTGAATTCATCAGACAGAACGAAAAATTCAAGTCCTGTGCCTATGCAGAAAACATAAGAACCGCACTTAAATCCCGGGCAAGGATAAAGAAAATCCTTGACAAGTTCAGAAAAGAAGCGCACCCAGAAGACTGGATACCGCTTGAGGTCTATTGCGAGAAATGCGGCACAGATTTCACAGAAGTCACAGGTTACGACGAAGAATACACAATAGATTACGAATGTAAATGTGGTAACAAGAACAAGATTGACTTCAGAAAAGTAGGCATAGTAAAACCTCCATGGAGAGTGGACTGGCCTATGCGTTGGGATGTCGAGAATGTAGACTTTGAACCAGGCGGCAAAGAACACTCAAGTGCAGGCGGTTCAAGAGACACAGCAAAAATCATTGTCAAGCACATATACCAGACAGAACCTCCAATCTACAAGATGTACGATTACATAATCCTGAAAGGCATCGGAGGTAAGATGTCTGGATCTTTAGGAAACGTAATATCAGTACAGGATGTATTGGATGTCTATCTTCCAGAGATATTACGATTCCTTTTCGCAGGAACGAAACCTAACAAGGAATTCGCACTGGCATTCGACGATGAACTGTTCAAGGTATATGACGATTTCTATAAGACTGAAAGGGCATATTTCCTCGAGGACGAAAAGAACCCGAAAAAACTGGCGCACCTGAAAAGAGTCTACCGGTTATCAATACCATTTGTCATACCAAAAAAAATGCCGATACAGCCCGCTTTCAGGACAGTCTGCGATACATTACAGGCAACTCAGAACAAAGACCGAAAGAAAGAGATAATGCTTGAAGGTTTTGAAAACCCTCTACCATTCGACATCATCCGGGTAGAAAAGATCATTGAGTGCGCAGACCACTGGCTTCAAAAATACGCGACAGAACAATTCAAGATAAAGATCAATGACACAATCTCAAAAGAAGTCATAAGTCAACTCTCAGACACACAGATAAAAGCATTAAAGCGCGTAAAACAAAACCTGAAGTCAAACACATATAGCGCAGACGACCTTTTCGGCATGTTCAAGGAGACCGTAGCAGAAGAGAATCTTGAGATGAAAGACTTCTTCAGGGGGTTCTATCTTGCATTGATTGGAAAAGAGCGCGGACCGAGACTTACAGGGTTCATAAAAGCGATCGGCGAAAAGAAAGTTATTGAGATATTAGAAAGTTTGAAGTAACCCTTAAGGTGCTGGACAACACCAGTGATAGACAATGTCTGGACCATAACAGTCTTGTCCACAATCAGAACACCACCACCCACCACAACTAGAACGTCCAATACCATTCCCAACAGTACTGACTGTATTGACATTTACATTATCTTTACAACAGTCTAATGCAGTTTTTGGAAATGAACAATCGTCCCAACATGAAGTTACAGAATGCGCAATAGAACCATAATATTCTTTTGCATTTTTAGTCTTTGAATTAGTAGCAGGGCTGGCCTCATTGACTGTGCCGGTAGGACAACCATTCTTGTACCATGAACAGGATACAAATTCAGTACCGGTGGTTACTGCTGCTGAGCTTTGTACACTTCCGTCAGAAAATATTATTCCATTCTCTGAACCCTCAATTGTAATATTTCCAGAACCAATAATCTTATTACCATTCATATTAAGATCATCATCAATAAAAAGTTCAGATATAGAATGCCCAACAAAAGGTGTGGTTGCTGCAAAAAGACTGCTTATCGCAATCAACATAAAAGGTATAGAAATAATTACTCCTGCCATCAAAAAATGTTTCTTTTCAAAAGTGACTGTGACTGCCATATTATAATATTGATTAAATTAAGTATATATATATATCAATACTTTTCATTCCAGACATCATCGCCGACAAAGTGGATGTTCTTTAAGACTTTCCCTTTGTCAAGAGCGTGCATCCCAACAGAATCATACTCAGAAATACCGCAAGCCAACGGTTTGTTGAACCTGTCATCGACTATGACAATAAAGTCACCTTTAGAGATACCATCATCAATTGCAGTGACTCCGGGGCGCATGACATCAGCGCCCTTGGTCACAAATCGGATTGCACCCGCATCAACAGATACCTTCTTGAACTTATCAACACCTTCTTTCAGGATAAGCTTGAGCGACGGATAGATTTTATCCCCATAGACTACATAGTCAATATTTCCATTTACGACAAGAACTTTGTTGTCTAATTTTTCAACCTTATCTTTTTTGGAAAATGTAGAGATAAGACCTGCATTTTCAAGCCAAAGATTAAGCTCTTTCAGGTCTTTCTTATTCAACTGTTCACGTTTCATATCAATCAGAAATAGAAACCCTCTTTATTTTGCTGTGGTGGTGCATTTGCCTGCGGTGCTGGTGCCAATCCTCCACCCTGCAATGCAGAAAATATAGAGTCCATCATGAATTCAGGAACTTTTGCTGGCTGCAATATGCTCATGACAGGAAGATCAGGTGACGGTCCGTAAGTAGGAACCAGATGAACTGCATAATGTGGCATGACCTGTCCTGCACTGACACCATTTGGATTGATAGTGATATACCCTGTAGCCTTAAGATTAGCCATCATCTTTTGTGATATTCCATCAATCAGCATCTGGACACTTGCCTTTTGCGTTTCATTTAATTCCAAGCCCATACCAACATGTGCTTTTGTGATGATGACAGTATGCCCAGGAGATTTAGGCTGGATATCTAAAAACGCGATGCAATCATTATTCTGCGCAACAATCTTAGCGGGGATTTCACCTTTTGCAATCTTGCAGAAGATACATTCCTGTGGTTGCTGCGGTGCTGCCGGTCCCATACCGCCCTGAGCTGCAAGTTTCTGTTCTACCTGCGCCCTCTGTTCCGGTGGGAGCTGCTGCAGTTGTGCCATCTGTTCAGGAGTGAGTTGTGCCATAATCTAAATTAGGTCCATCATATATTTATAAGTTTAATTGATTACCTAATTAAAAAATAATTTGGATAAACTTAGCTGATCCATAAAAACCATTAGCCATATGACCTAATCTATATATACTCAATCTTGACAATTTACAAGTAATTGTAATGGTAGATAATTATGGATGCATCCAGATTAAATATTTCTGACAAAAGATCCGCAAGATACAGCATTTTCTTGCTTTTTGCGATAATGGCAATCTATGCCTTATCCTCACCCGTATTGGCTGAAGATATGGTATTGAATATCGGTGTAGATTCTACAACCTATATGGCTGGTGAAAACATTACAGTCGTAGGTTTTGCATATATCGGGCAGTATTTTGTCAATGATGTAAATGTAACCATATCACTTGTTGATTCTGAAAGTGTGACTGTGATGGAGAATACAGAAACCACACATATGTTCGGTTTCTTCTTCACAGTACTTAAAGCGCCTGCAGTCGCAGGTGAATATGATGTGGTAGTCACCATCTTGAACACCACAGCCATAACACCCATAACAATCACAGTCCCAGTATCAGTCATAGAGATTGCTGAAATGCGCACAGAACTTGTCGGCGATTCATTCGTAGTTTCATCATTTGGCACACCTGAAGACAATTCAGTCACAGTGAATCCCTTGATGATGAACCCAAAAGCAGCAGTCTACACTTACAATACAGAGCAATATTATGTAGTCTTGGAAAACACGACAGATACATATGATAGATTATATATTGACGATGATTCAGATTTCACCTCAAATGAGAGGTATTTTGAAGAAGGTTCGACAGTAAAGATTGGAGACGATAAATATTCCATATGGTATATAGACCCAAAAGGCGATTTTGTAATATTTGCAGAACGTATCAAGCATGTCTTTGAATCTCCGGATACACAATCAAATCTTTTAGTGCTTGCATTGGATTCCGATAGTGATCCAATCTCGGATCAAGAGATAATCATGGACTTGATTGACGCTGAAGGTAACATTGAAAGTTCAGATGTATCGATAGGCCAGACAGGAGAGTTCGGAATACTGAACACCCCATTGCAATTATCTCAAGTTCCAGGAACACACACAATGATATTCAATGATGGTCTTGCAACAGATTCATACCGCATAGAAGTTTTCGGACTGAAAGTTTCAGTTGTAGATGCATCAGGAAACCCAATTTACAAAGTCGCACCAGGTGATACAATATTTATGAATGCATTAGTGTTTGGACAAGATGGCACATTAATTATAGAGGGTCTAGAAAAAACGGAAGCAAAGGTCTCAGGTCATAAGACTCTTGAGAAATTTATCCTTACGCCAGATGCAGATGGTGTATTTACTGAAAGTTATACGATTCCAACTGATGTAAAAGGTAAATTTTCAGTCCAGTTCAAATTCATGTACCAAGAGACGCAAGAAGTAAGGATGATACGTTTTGAAGTCGAGAATCATGACCTCAAAATGTACCAGATTTCAGCAGATTTCAGTATTGCAAACAGTTTTGCACCAGGTCAAGAAAATGCAGTCATAATTTCAGGTAAAGATACAAAAGACAAGAAACACATCAAACTTTATGACATGACTGATGGTTGCAATGCATCAAAGATAACGGTTGACTCAATATATGACAGAACTGATGATGATGTCTTTGATGGTGAATATCGTACTTCAAGCATTTCAGATTATATGGCTGAGAAAGGTATGTCAAATACAATACGTAACCGTCTAAAGAACGATTACGGTGACAGGTCATGTGTTATTATCTTCAACACACCAGAAACAGGTGGAATTTATAGATTAGTGTCATCAGTTACTTTGGACGATGAAATTAAGACAACATCAACATCATTCAGAGTTGACGATGTATATCTTGATATTGAACAGGTATCCTTTGATGGCAACAATAACATTGTAGTGCCAGGCAGTCGTGTCTATTTTGAAGTCACAGCGACTGATGCTCTGACAGGAGAAGTTATACCTGCAGAAAATATTATCTCTGCAGACATAGTCACGGTCACAGTTTCAGACACAAAAGATATAGTTACAGAAAATATGGTTGACATTGAAATAGATACAACTTATTCTGCAGATACTGCATTAGTCTCATTTATTGCAAATGACTCGATTGCAGGGTACCATTCAGTTGAATTCAGAATAGATGTCAATGTAATCCGTGAAGGAACTGAAAAGACAGTTGATGCAACAGATTACAGTTCATTCCGAGAACAGATGTATACAGTAAAAGTAACTCTTGAAGAACCGGACAGGATCTATGAAGGTACAACAGACAATGTCAATATGAACGTAGAAGTTATTGGATTTTCATCTGTTACAGAAGGTCTTGAAGTCTCAGTTGAAACGATATTAAGCAAAAAGACAGGAAAAAAGATAAATAGTGATTCTTCTTGTACAATAACTATGGATAACAATTGCACAATGATCATTGAAAGTCCGAAATCAGGATGGGCTCAAGGTGGCTATTCTGTAAAGTTGGACATTGATGATCAAAAGGAATATACATATGGATGGTTCAGGTAAGGTGTTATATATGTCAGATAAAATAAGATTATTTTCAGGATTTGCAACATTGATGATGTTAATATTTATGACAGGTGCAGTCTCAGCAGCAACTCTTGAGACAGACATCGGTGAATATGAGACCGCAATATACAGTGATTCTACATTCATAGTGCCCGTCTCAGTCACTGCAGATGGGCCAGGTACTGTCTCAATAACAATTTATCCCACAGACGGTTTAAGTTGTGATATTTGTGTGGACGAATTAGTATTTGACATAGCAGGCACAAAAGAAATATTATTTACAGTCAGTGCAGATAATACAGGCATTTATGAAAATCCCTTCAATGTAGAAGCATCAATGGCAGACTCAATTATGGCTACCGACACAGCACAGAGTATAATCACTATTGATGAAGCACCTATCTGGGTTGTTGATTTTTCATCAGACAAATATAACATCTCAAAAGAGGATTCAATAACATTGACATTATCACTCTCTGTCACAGGTCCGATAGATGGAATTGTAGCTGATCTTGATTACCCCTCAGATGATTGGACCATCACATCAGGCAATAAGACATATACCATAGGCAAAGTCACAGGTGAATATGGACTTTCTTGGATACTTAGTGCCGACAATCCAGAGCAATCAACTGATTTTACAGTTACATTGACATCAACGGACCCACAAGGACACACTACACGGACATTATCAATTCCAAAAATATCACAACCCGATACTTCTGTAGCAGATAATGTTGTAGATGATAAATCTTCAGGCAACCATCAATCATTACCTACTAAAATATCCATCACACACAAACCGGTTTTAGTACCTGGAACAGGTCTTAGGGAAAACACAAGACTAACTACTGCTCTTAGGACAGCTCTTGGGACGGGTAAGATGGATTCCGAAGCAATTGATAACATGATGCGCATCTCAGCATCAATAACTTCGCAGATCGGTATGGACAGGCAGATTAATGTTAGTTCCGGCCAATCAAAGATGCAGACATCCATAAAATATAATGGTAATAAACCGATAACTGACTTTGTTGTATATGACATTGTACCTAAATCATTTGCTCTGTCCGCAAAAGACATAACCGTTACAGCACCCGGCGCAAGAGTAGAAATAGTTGAAGACGACCCTGAATTTGCGATAATATTTGACACAGTAAGTCCGGGAGAGACCTTATTGATTGGTTATGAAGTATCTGCTGAAATTGATGCCAACATTGTATCATCTTTTACCTCAGAAGTATATGCAACAGGTTTTGTGGAAGAGATGATGTGCGCACAGGTCATGACACCTGCAATGGATTCTGCGACAGGAGATTGTGTAGTCTATCCGACACCATGCGATGTCCCTGAAGGTTGGGATGTTGTAGGTTCCTGTCCATTTGAATCGACTGAAGCAGATAATATTTCAGATGAACCCGCACAACCGGCAGAAAGTAATCTATACAAATACATGATACTCCTGTCCTTATTGGGTATTGTCAGTATGGTTGTTGTCTTGCGCAAGAACAAACAGAAAAAGTATTCGTATTGATTTTTTATACAGAGTACTTTTTTCTCTGTAATTTTTCTTTTTTTAAATATCAAAATTATAAATTAGCATTCCGCGCATTCTAAAAACACACATTTATATAGTTTTATACACAATAAATACATAGTTGTTGTTACTATTGAATGGTTTATTCCTAAATAGTGACCAAAAACGCCAAGCAGAGTCCGATACTTATGACCGAAAATAGATCAAGACAATTTAATTCCATAAGAGCTAACATAAATATAATATCAGTCATCTTCATAATTATTTCTATCAGTATGGTGCCAGTTTCAGCAATTGACACAACCGCGCCAATAACAACAGACAATTCATCATCCGTATGGACAAACTATGATCAGACAATACTATTGACCGCAACAGATGATGAATCCGACATAGACACAACAAGATACTGTGTTGGCGCTAATACTTGTATACCTGACCTGATCGGAAATATTGTAGATATAACATGTACTCCAAATACAGTATGTTATGACTTATATATCAGATATTATTCAATAGATGGTGCAGGAAACAACGAAACAATAAAGACTTCAGACCCGATTAATATAGACAAGAAAAAACCTACAACATATGATGATTACATTTCAAAAAATGATATCTGGCAGAATGACAGCCAGACAATATCAATAACTGCAGCAGAGAGTGGTTCAGGTAAATTATATACCAAATACTGCATAGATTCAGCTTCGTGTACACCATCAAGCACTTATAGAGGTCCAATATCATTCACAGATGAAGGCACGACCTATTTAAGGTATGCAACAACGGACAAAGCAGAAAACGTACAAGACACAGTCACCGTAACAGTAAAAATTGACAAAACTCCACCAACTGTCTATGCAGGCACCAATAAAATAACAAATGTACTCATAGTGCAGACTGCAACAGCTTCAGATACATATTCAGGAATAGCATCTTACAACTGGACAGATGTCTCAGGTCCAGGGATAATTACTTTTGGTGCTCCAACTGAAGAGACCGCAACAATATCCGCAGATACAGACGGCACATACACAATCAGACTTATAGCAACAGACAATGCAGGAAACACTAATTCTGACGAAATGATTTTAATATGGGACACGACATTACCGAGTACACCGACTATAACATTACTTGATAGGAT